>CAZDKB010000060.1:0-15231 GCA_964505885.1 uncultured Flavobacterium sp. | reverse complement strand
AAGACGATTGGGGATTATTGATCAGATCAACGAGAGCGAAGATTAACCCTCGTATTCATAATATAAAAAGTCGTTATAAGGAAAGCGCTGAATATGGATCTTCTTCACCTCTTCATATACTTTGTCTTTAAAAGCTTCTAGGTTGTCTTTATTCAACGCAGAAATAAAGATAGATTCCTTTTCCAGATCACTCATCCAAGTGTTTTTCCAATCGTCTAAAGTATAATGAGCCTTGGTTTTAACCGTTACTAGATCGTCCTCATCTATGGTCTCATGAGTATAAGCATCAATCTTGTTAAATACCATTACAGTAGGTTTATCCGCACTTTCGATCTCTTGCAAGATCTTGTTCACAGACTCAATATGATCTTCGAAGTTTGGATGTGAAATATCGACAACATGCAATAGCAAGTCCGCTTCTCTAACCTCATCTAAGGTCGACTTAAAAGACTCTACCAATTGGGTGGGTAATTTTCTGATAAATCCGACCGTATCCGTCATCAAAAAAGGAATATTCTTGATAACAACCTTTCTAACCGTGGTATCCAGAGTAGCAAAAAGTTTGTTCTCAGCAAAAACATCACTCTTACTAACCACATTCATTAAAGTAGATTTTCCAACATTGGTATACCCCACTAAGGCCACACGAACCATTTTACCACGATTCTTTCTTTGAACGGCCATTTGTTTATCAATGGTCTGGAGTTTCTTCTTTAATAAGGCTATTTTATCGCGAATGATACGTCTATCTGTCTCAATCTCCGTTTCACCAGGACCACGCATTCCAATACCCCCTTTTTGCTTGTCAAGGTGAGTCCATAAACGCGTCAATCGGGGTAATAAATATTGGTGCTGAGCCAACTCTACTTGAGTTTTAGCAGAACTCGTTTGAGCTCTTTGGGCGAAAATATCAAGAATCAAATTGGTTCTATCAAGGATTTTACAATCAAGGATCTTCTCAATATTTCTTAATTGAGCAGGCGAAAGTTCGTCATCAAAAATGGCGGTTCCAATATTATGCGTATCGATGTAGGCCTTAACGTCTTGCAACTTACCTGTTCCTAAAAACGTTTTAGGGTGCGGTTGAGGCAATCGTTGCACAAATCGCTTAACAGCAACACCACCAGCTGTCAAAGTTAAAAACTCAAGCTCGTCTAGATATTCTTCAGACTGAGTTTCATCCTGATACTGAGTGATTAAGCCGATCAATACAGCTTTTTCCGATTTTGCTTCCTTTTGTTCAATCATTGGGCGACAAAGTTACTATTTAGGTTCAGAGTGGCAAAGGTTCAGAGCGACAAAGTTGTATAGTCTACCCGCAACAGGCGGAGAATATAGTGATGAAGAATAGAACAAAATAAAAAGCCTCGCAGATGCGAGGCTTTCAACTAATTCAAATAATTTACAACTATACTTTAAGTTATTCTCTAATGATCTTTAGAGGTAACTTGTAAACTTTCATTCTTTTAGAAACTACATTCTTTACAGACTTGTAGTTCAAAGTAGCTTTTACAAATTTTTCTAAGCTTTCATTCTCAGAATCTACCGATAAAACGATGATCTCACCTTTTTTGTTTACCATAAAGTCAACATCAGCTGATACAGTTTTATCAGAATCAAATTTGCTAACTAATTTAAAGATCTCTGTTCTTAAAGCTTTTCCTTCTTCTTTCGCTTCAGTTGCTCCGTTATTAGCAAATGCTGTTGATGAACTCAATCCGATTGCTAAAAATAATACTGCTAATTTTTTCATTAATTAAGGGTTTATTTATGTTTGTTTTTCACGACGTAAAAATACTAACCATTAGCAACAGAACTTCTGCTTTTTAGATTACCAAAAGGTTGTTTCTAACAGGTTTTTGAAGGAAAATCATCCGATTTTACCTCAACTTTACATTGATAAAATGATAATAAAAATGAGAAAGGAATGAAGAGTTGACAATCCTTTTTTGAAGAGGATATTAGCTGTAAATATTTTTAAGAGATCTTAACAGATCCTCAATAAAATCAAAGGTTAAGAAATTGTAAACTACTCTTTATTATCGTCCTTCTTTGGAAAGAATAAATCGTCTTTTATCACGTACTTTTTGTACTTCCCATGACGATATCTCCAGTAGATAAAAACAGGCATTAAAATGAAGGAAAGAAAAAGCACACCAAGACCCATAACAATGGGGCCTTTTGGATGCGCAGTGTATTCTAGATAACCCCCAATAGACATCCAAACAAAGAATATCACAAATAATACAAGTACCAGTTTTTTCATCAAAACAAAAGTAATTCAAATTTTTGTGAAGCTTAAACCATCACTCAACAAATCCATCAAGAACTTACCTCAATGAGTTTATTTCTATAAGCGGTAAGCAACTTAGACTTCGATATAAAACCGATGTATTTTTTATTCTTGATGACAGGCAAGTTCCATGCTCCAGAACCTTTGAACTTTCTCATCACTTTTTGCATTGAATCATCATAGAAAATTATATCAGGAGCCGATTTCATAAAAAGGGAAACAGTAGTACTATCATACATGGACCTGTCAAACATTACAGATCTCACATCATCCAATAAAACGATCCCCAGAAACTGTTCCTCTTCGTCAATTACTGGAAAAAGGTTTCTACTCGACTTAGCTACACCAATCTTTAGCATTTCACCCAAGGTCATATCTGGATGAAGAGTGACGAAATTGGTTTCTAACACCTTGTCAATACTTAGCATCATAAGAGCATTCTTATCCTTATCCCCTGTGATCAATTCTCCTCGCTTGGCAAGTTCTGCGGTATAGATCGAGTTCTTTACAAAGTATCTGGTAAAAGCGAATGAAATCGTGGCCACCAACATTAAAGGTACAAATAAATCATACCCACCAGTGATCTCAGCAATTAAGAAAATAGCTGTAAGCGGAGCGTGCAATACACCTGCCATCAATCCTGTCATACCTATCAAGGTAAAATTAGATTCTGAAACATTAAACCCAAACTGATTGATAATCTTAGCAAACATATTTCCTAATGCTGATCCCATAAACAGAGTAGGAATAAAGATTCCTCCTACTCCGCCAGCCGCAAAAGTCGTCGTCATAGCGATAGCTTTAAATACCACGATCACAAATAGCATGGCAATAATCATCCATGCATTGGTATTTTCAAAATCCATTTGCAATCCACTCAAAGCTTCTGCCGTATTTCCGTTTAGCAGATTATTGATCAATCCGTAACCTTCCCCATAGAGGGGTGGTATAAAAAAGAGCATTAATCCTATGGCTAGAGCGGCAATTCCCATCTTGAAATAAGCATTCTTGAATCGATCAAAAAAACGAGTGATAAAGAAATACATCTTCGAAAAGTATACAGAGGCAATTCCTGTTCCTATTCCTAATAAAACATAAAATAAAATGTCTTGTACCCTCCATGCTTGCTGTAGATCGAAACTAAACAATACATCTGCCTCATTAAAAAAGTAAGAAGTGATCACTGCAGAAACCGATGCCAACAACAAAGGAACCAAAGAAGCAAAAACCAAATCCAAACTAAAGATCTCTACCGCAAACACTATGGCTGCTACTGGCGCTTGAAACATTGAAGACATAGCGCCCGCTGTGGCACAACCAATTAATAGCATTCTCGTTTTGGTATTCATATGAAACAGTTGTGCTACATTAGAACCCAATGCAGCTCCTGTAGCCACAGCGGGCCCTTGCAATCCAGCTGATCCTCCAAAACCTACTGTTATGGGTGCTGTAAGAATTGAGGCAAACATTTTATAACGCTCAATGATCCCGCTCTTCTTGGAAATAGAATACAAAGTGGTTGAAATACCATGGCCAATTGGTCTTTTGATAAAGTGCTTTTTGATCAAATAAACTAACCAGACTCCAATGATCGGAAAAATAAAGTACAAAGCAAAATGAACATTTTTAATGATACCGTCTTGCAAAACGGCCTCAATAAATACGGTAATGGCTTTTAAGATAGTGGTTCCTAATCCAGCCAAAAAACCCACCAAAATACTTAAGACCAATACAAACTGACGCTCAGAGATATGTTTATATCTCCAGATCAAGATCTTTGTAAATATGTTTCTGGTTTTACTGGTCATTTATATTTTCCACTTAAGGGTGGCTGCGAGAGCCTCAGCCACCTTTTCCCTTTCTCCCTTCTCCTTTCTTCTTTTTACTTTTTACTTTTTACTTTCTCCCTTCAACACATCCGTACCTAAATATTTGTCGTCTTTATTATAATACCACGCTCTTGTTTTTGGCATTTTAATTCCATTCACGGTTTGCATTCCAGAGAGTAAAATGTATTCACCCGAAATAGGTTGATCCTTTTTGAAGAACTGATAAACTTCCATGGCATAGGTTTTCGGATCGAAATAGAAGTACCAAATATCCGAGCCTACCGCTTCATCATAGGTGACCTTTAATACTAAATACTCTTTACCCTTAAATGTTTTAGTCTCAACCTTTGGGTCGATTTTAGTTCCTTTATCTTTAAGCTTCATAGGTAAACCATACAAATAAGTATAGTAGTTCTTATAAAGATTTGCCCGGTCACAGCTGAGATTATTCTCTTTCTTTTCTTCGTCTGTTGGAGTATTTCCATTGAACTGGATGCTACACTTTCCTTTATCAACAGAATAGATCGTTGTGTTACCTCCTTGAGTTGCTTTTACTTTGAAAAACTCATTAGGTAGATCGATCTGTATCTCAGAATCTCGATCTGGTCTTTTTGGTGTTTCCATTGTAACAAATAAGGTCCCAGAGAAGGAGTCCCATTTTCCTTGAGGGTCATGATACTCAATGGCTTTATTTAATAATTGATCTCCAGTGAGTTGAGCAAATGAAAATGTAGAGCTCAACAAGAATAATAGTAAGGTTAGTCGTTGCATATTTCAAAGTAATAAAAAATCCCGCTAATGCGGGATTTATTTATTCTTGAATATCCAATTTAATATTGAGTTCTTTTAATTGTTCTTCATCAACTGGTGAAGGCGCATCGATCATAACATCTCTTCCCGAGTTGTTTTTTGGGAATGCAATAAAGTCGCGAATCGTTTCTTGTCCGCCTAAAATAGACACCAATCTATCAAATCCGAATGCAATTCCACCATGTGGTGGTGCTCCGTATTCGAAGGCATCCATTAAGAATCCAAACTGAGCTTTTGCTTCTTCAGGAGTAAATCCTAAATAATCAAACATCAATGCCTGAATCTCCTTATCGTGAATTCTGATAGAACCTCCTCCAATCTCATTTCCATTTAAAACAAGATCATAAGCATTGGCTTTTACATTTCCTGGCTCCGTTTCTAATAAAGGAATCTGCTCTGGTTTCGGAGAAGTAAATGGGTGATGCATCGCGTGGTAACGCTCTGTTTCTTCATCCCACTCTAACAATGGAAAGTCTAACACCCATAATGGTGCAAACTCGTCTGCTTTTCTCAAACCTAAACGCTCTGCCATTTCCATACGCAAAGCACTTAACTGTGCTCTTGTTTTATCCGTTGGACCAGATAAAACGCAAATCAAATCTCCTGCTTTTGCCCCAGTAACTTCTGCCCATTTTGCAAGATCCTCTTGATTATAAAATTTATCAACAGAAGATTTGAAGCTTCCATCTTCATTACATTTTACATAGACCATTCCTTTAGCTCCTACTTGCGGACGTCTCACCCAATCGATCAATTTATCGATCTCTTTTCTCGTAAAAGATGCTGCACCTGGAATTGCAATTCCGACTACCAATTCGGCAGAATTAAAAACATTGAACTCTTTGTGTTGAGCTACTGTATTCAACTCACCAAACTCCATTCCGAAGCGAATATCTGGTTTGTCATTTCCATACAAACGCATAGCATCATCATAGTACATTCTTGGGAATTTATCTACCTCAACTCCTTTGATCTCTTTTAAAAGGTGACGAGTTAGACCTTCGAATGTATTTAAGATATCTTCTTGTTCTACAAATGCCATTTCGCAGTCTATCTGTGTAAACTCTGGCTGACGATCGGCACGCAGATCTTCATCTCTAAAGCATTTAACAATCTGAAAATACTTATCCATTCCACCTACCATCAATAACTGTTTAAAGGTCTGAGGCGATTGTGGTAAGGCATAAAATTGTCCTCCATTCATTCTGGAAGGAACCACGAAATCACGAGCTCCTTCAGGAGTAGACTTGATCAAATACGGAGTTTCAACTTCAGCAAAACCTTGCTCAGAAAGATATTTTCTTACTTCCATTCCCACTTTACTACGGAACAATAAGTTCTCTTTTACAGGGTTTCTTCTGATATCTAAGTAACGATATTTCATTCTTAGTTCATCTCCCCCATCTGTCTCATCTTCGATAGTAAATGGTGGTAATTTTGCCTCATTTAAAATGGTCAATTCAGAAACCAAAATCTCCACATCACCTGTTGGAATGTTAGGATTCTTAGACTGACGCTCAATTACTGTACCTTTTGCCTGAATCACAAATTCGCGTCCTAAAGCCTTCGCTTTTTCCATGATATCAGCAGCAGTTCTCTCTTCGTCGAAGATCAATTGAGTAATTCCGTATCGATCTCTAAGATCAACCCAGATCATAAATCCTTTGTCTCTAGACTTTTGTACCCAACCTGCTAAGGTTACTTCTGAATTAATGTGCGATGCTCTAAGCTCTCCGCAAGAATGCGTTCTATACATTTTTTCGGTTCTGTTAAATGAGCTGCAAATTTAATTAAATCCTAAGAATAGGACTATATTTATGCCTTCAATTCTATTTAAAAACATTTGTACCTTTCACATATGAATGAGGTAATTAATATTCAGCAAAAATTTGATCTATTTCAAGATCAATGGTCGCCCAAAAGAATAGGAAAATTAAATGGTCAACAGATCTTACTGGCTAAGATCCAAGGTGAATTCGTTCATCATAAACATGATGATGAAGATGAAATGTTCTTAGTAATGAAAGGGCAGTTGGTTCTTGAAATGCGAGACAAAACAGTGACTGTTAATCCAGGTGAATTCTATATTGTTCCAAAAGGAGTGGAACACAAACCTATCGCAAAAGAAGAATGTCACTTAATTCTTTTTGAACCTTTAGGAATCAAGCATACTGGAGACGTGATGGCAGATATTACAGTGGAAACCTATGAAGAAATCTAGTTCAATTATCATTTATCAGTGATCAGTTATCATTGAAAACTGGGAAGATTATGAGTAAATTATATTTGGTGCCTACTCCGATAGGAAATCTAGAAGACATGACTTTTAGAGCTATTAAAGTTCTAAAAGAGGTTGATATGATCCTTGCTGAAGATACTCGTACTAGTGGAAAGCTTTTAAAACATTTTGATATTAGCACACAAATGATGTCTCATCATATGCACAATGAGCATAAAACTGTAGATTCTATTATCAAAAGAATTCAATCAGGAGAGACTTTTGCATTGATCTCTGATGCCGGAACCCCTGCTATATCCGACCCTGGATTTTTATTGACTAGAGCTTGTGTTCAAAACGGACTTGAAGTAGAGTGTTTACCTGGAGCTACAGCATTTGTACCTGCTTTAGTCAACTCTGGATTCCCAAATGATAAATTTGTTTTTGAAGGATTCTTACCAGTTAAAAAAGGGCGACAAACACGCTTAAAATTATTAGCCGAAGAAAAGAGAACCATGATCTTTTATGAGAGTCCGCATAAATTGGTAAAAACTCTAGCTCATTTTGCGGATTATTTTGGTGAAGATAGAGGAGTTTCTGTCTCTAGAGAACTTACGAAGATGTTTGAGGAAACAATTCGAGGAACAGCTCAGGAAGTTTTAGCGCATTATACTTCTAAACCTCCCAAAGGCGAAATAGTGATTGTTGTTGAGGGGAAAAGATAAAAAACCTTCTTCAAAGGGATCAAAAACAGGTATTATTACTCATTTATCAAGCACTATTTTGATTTAACTTGTTTACTTATAAATACATATATTATGAGTACAAGTCAAACTACAGGAAATATCGTGCAAGCGCAAAATATTTCGACTCAATTAGGTTATGCCAGTGGCGCACTAGCCAATTGGCAAAAGGCAAACAAAGCAATAAGCGAAGCAAATAAAGCGACCAAAGCAATTGACAAAGCGGTAGAAGTAGAAGAGGCTGCCGCGAAGGCTTCCACGGCCTTGGAGCAAATATCTAAGGTAAGTGCCGGTTTCGGAATGGCAGGTGCCGCATTTAGTCTAGTGGCTACATTTCTGCCAAAAAGTGATCCTCAACAAATGATCCTGCAAGAATTACAGAAGATTGAAGCTCAGATAGACAATTTGCAGAGTCTGGTTGTAGAAAAAATTGACACACTCACTAAAGAAATTCAAGCTGGAAATATGGAAGAACAATTATCTTCTAGTATTAGTACAGTCAAAACAATTCTAGGATTTATTAAAGATTATCAAGATGCTGCGAGAAAAGAAGAAGATTTGAGTCCGTTGAAAAAGCATTTTCAACCAAATCAGATGGAAGAACTCGCGAACTTTGCTTCTCTTATCAACACTCTTGTCCTTCAAACACAATTCAGTGGAAAACAAAGTTATTTAGACAATATTTACGGTTTAAGTTATGGCGATGCAAGTTCTATTCAAAATATTGGATTTAAATTACTTAATTACCTAATATCAGCGCGTTCTGCCTATATTTTTGTCAATAGCTTTATAACTATTCAAGACAATGGAACTAATGAACTTCAAGAAAGTCAGTTAAAATCAATTAATGATAGCGCTGTAAATAATTTTGATACGGTTGCCATCTGTCCATTGAAAGATAAGTTGATGGATTTACTTCGAAGATGTCATAATGAAAGAACCTTAAATGTAGATAGATTCATAAATGATTACCGACTTAACATGAAGTTAGATCAACTTCACACTAACGACTTAACTAATAAGTTGAATAGTAAATGGCCATCCCTTAGCTGGTTAGTCATTTGTTATGCAAGCGTAAAAGGATTTAACAATCATGGATACTCCGCAAGAGGTGTTTATTCAAAACATTGGTGGGGGTATCAAAATAGTCAATCCTTTAATTTAATTGTACATGCCGAGTCATTAACTAAAAATGTAGGAGGGAAAATTGAGCCGAAGGTAACTGAGAGTGTACCAATGGGATTACCAGATCTATTTTTGTTTGTTCAATATGGTGGGAAAAGAGATTACGAATCATTCTTGGGTTCAAGAAGTTACTTTGAGCAATTTGAAATTAAGACCTGGAAAAAAATGGGTTTTGATTTTAAAGCAACAGATTTTCCTCCGTCATGGGAAACTTTTGTGGTTAAAGAACTTCCACACAAAAATGTTTCATATACTCTTTGTTGGTATTTACGTAGAGGAAATTCTTGGTTTGCCTCAGAACCTCATCCTCATGGTTTAAACGGACCATATACTCGAGGTCACCACAAAGGGATGACTGTATTATTTAGAACATAGAGCACAGGTTCTGTCTATAATGAACAGAACTAATTGATTCAAGAATATCTTATCGCTTGTGGTTTTCCCGAGACAAGGTTAGTAGACATCACTTAATATTTTAAAAAAAGCCTAACAAAATTGTTAGGCTTTTTTACTTTTTATTCCATTCCTCCCACTCTTCGAGGAGATCTTGGCTTAGGCCATTCTCTTTGTTTTCCTGTTCTTGGATTGGTTGGCAATATGCTTTTTACTCTAGAGGTCTTTTCTGGGTCTTCACTTGCCATATAGGTTAAAATAGCGGTTAAGATCACATTATTTCTCACATCGTCAAAAACGATCTTATCGTACGTATCTCTATTGGTATGCCAAGTGTAATTCCAATAAGACCAACTTAAAGAACTCAAACTAAATCCTGGAGCTCCTGCAGCCACGAATGAAGCATAATCAGATCCACCTCCTCCAGGTGTCCCGGGGAAAGTCGTTTCAATATGTTTCGTAATATCTCTAGGAACTGCTTCAAGCCATCTTCCCAAATAATCATAGGCATGCAAGAATCCTTGACCAGATAATCTTACTACTCTTCCAGTTCCGTTATCTTGATTGAAAAGTGCTTGAACCCCGTCTACAATTTCTGGATGATCCTCAACAAAAGCTCTTGAACCATTAAGCCCTTGTTCTTCACTTCCCCAATGCCCAACTAAAATAGTTCTCTTTGGGTTTGGGTAATATTTCTTCAGAATTCGCAATGCTTCCATCATGATCAATGTACCCGTACCATTATCTGTTGCACCTGTAGCACCATCCCAAGAATCAAAGTGAGCAGATAGAATAACATATTCATCAGGTTTTTCACTTCCTTTGATTTCTGCAATGGTATTAAATGTTGGCATCTTACCTAACTCCTTAGATTTCGCAACAACATGGATCTCTGGCTTGTCACCATACTCTGCTAATCGATATAACATACCATAATCTTCTAATTCTAAATCAACAGTAGGAATCTTCTTTGTTGAAGCACTAAAGATTTTGTTTACTCCAAAACCATTTGACCATCTAGATTGAACAATCCCAATGGCTCCAGCCTCTTCCAACTTAGCGATTCCGTCCCCATTTAATGCAGAATTTCTTCGGTTTGCATATCCTGTATTTTTCATATTGTCTCTCCAAGCTTTTTGCAATTCAGAGCGTTCTTTTTTCATCTTTTCAAAAGACTCCTCTGTTGCAAACTCCTCCCAATTATAATCAGGTCTACCGGTAGGTTGTTCCATAGAAACCAAAACGAATTTTCCTTTAACACTAGGTATACACTTCTCAAATTCTTATTTGCTTGAGAATTTAGGTAAGGTAATTACCTCTCCTTTTACTCCTTTATCAGAAGTTCCAGGGCTCCATGCCAACTGCATTCCTCGTAATGATTGAACTCTAGGTGAGGTCATATCAATATGAGTGATTCCGCGCTCCCATCCACGCCATTCACCCCATTTTTCATTTCTAGCGGAAATACCCCAATTCTTGTATTTAGACACAGCCCAATCATGAGCATTCTTCATTTGTGGTGTACCTACCAAACGAGGTCCAACAACATCCATTAGTTCATGACCTAATTTCTTTAATTGTGAATTCTCGTTGGCCTCTTTAATAATATTTTCAATTACGGGGTCTTTCTCTTTTGATTGTGCTGTAAGTATAAATCCCGATAGCAGTAAGAGAAACAAAATGTTGAATCGTTTCATTGTATTTGATTTAGTTGTTTGTATTTGAATTATTGATGTTTTCCCTTATTCCAGCCATGTTTACCTAGGTACTGAGCCCCCGATTCTACTGCACCGTCTTCTATGGAAGTTCCCATGGAATCGTTCCAACGATTTAGATATCCAAACAATGAAATCACACCTAACATCTCTACAATCTCTCCTTCATCCCAATGTTCATATAATCTCTTCTTGATATCTTCATCTACATTATTAGGCACTTGGCTAGCAACCAATGAAAAGTCTAAAGCCGCTCTCTCAGCCTCTGAAAAGGCGGGATGAGTTCTGTATTCCCAGATATTGTCTAATTGCTCTTGTTCTGCACCATATCTCTCCGCAGCTCTTATGGCGTGTGCCTGACAATATCTACATCCCGTAGAATTGCTAGAAACCCAGGCAATCATTCTCTTTAAAGCTGATGTTACTCTACCCTCGTTCGCCATTACGGCTTTATTCAAATTGATAAAAGCTTTGGAGATGGCAGGTCTTCTCTGCATGGTAAGAACTGAGTTCGGGCAAAAACCAAGGGTCTCGTTAAAAAATTCGGCTAATTCTCTTGTTTCTGGATCGTGATCCGCTAATAAGGGTGTTACTAATGGCATGTTTGTTTTGTTTATGAGAAATGTAAATGTACGAGAATTTTAATAGTCCTCTAATCAACATTTCACATTCGAAAATAGTATGCCGAAGTCTTGTTTACTTCCTCAATAAGGAGAAATTCCCTTGACGGTTTCTTGGGATTCCATTTCTATCAATCAGCTTGATTGAATACCAATAATCATCAGAGGGTAATAGTCTTCCATTAAAGGTTCCGTCCCAGCCCTCCCCGTCAATATCTATCTTTGCAACGATCTTTCCAAATCTGTTAAAAATATTGATCTCTGAAGTTGGGAAGTAGAATGAATTAGCTCCTTTGATCTCCCAGGTATCATTTGTTCCATCATTGTTTGGCGTAAAGAACATTGGAAATTGTATGACCGAAACCTCCAAAGAGGCAACTCCACAACCATTCTTATCGCGAACAAGAATCGTATAAATACCTCCTTCTAAATTATCGAATACTGGACTATCTTGATAGGTTCTGATTATGATTCTATCCTCATCTAGAAGAGCAAATTCATATTCTCCAATTCCTAAATTAGTGGGATCTACAGTTATGGAATTACTGTCTGAGTCATCAACGATGGTAACATCGTCTTCGGTTATAGTTGCAATTATAGATTCTTTCACTTCAATCTGCAAACTTCTAGAACAACCAGTACCATCCGTAGTTGTTGCTGTTACCGTATAAATTCCTCCTGATGAAATTGTAATCTCAGGACCCATCAAATTGTTGCCAGTGGGAGTTGTCCAAACATAATCATAAACGGCAGATGGGTTTTCTACAAACAAGTTAAGTTCCGGTCCATTTAAACATACAATTTGTGGCGTGGTAACACTAAAAACAGGTAAAGGATTTACAATTACATCAAAAGTAAAATCATCATTGACACACCCGGTTATATTATTCTGAACTCGCACATAGATCGTTTGTTGATCTGCAACTGTATTCGAATATGGACTCGTCAAGGCATTAGACCCAGTTTCAGCATCAGACTGAGATTCATAAAAAGTAACGGTGAAATCAGTGATATCTTGCGTAGCTCCTAAAATCCCTGGAATCTGACTATCTAAATCGATATTCTGCACAAATCCGTTGGTATCATCGCCATCTAAATCATCATCACAATAAGACAAATTAGAGACATCCTCTGTAATGGGTTCAGGGTTAACGATCACATCAAAGGTGGTAATACCATTTGCACAACCTGTATCTCCATTTGCAACTCGTACATATATGGTCTGAGTAAAAGGTTCTGAATTAGAGAAAGGACTCCCTAAAGGAAATGCTCCGGATTGGGCATTTGCCAATGTTGAGTGATACGTTACTTGAAACTGATTGGGATTCTGTGATCCTAAAATAGCAGCAGATTGAGATTCGAGGTCAAAACTTTGAGAGAATCCATTTCTCGCGGATCCATCAGAATCGTCATCACAGATCTCCAAGTCAGAAACAGGGTTTACAATCGGAACCGCATTTACAACAAGATCAAAAGACAACTCGCTTGTAAAACACCCTGTTGTAATATCTTCTACCCTCACATAAATTGTCTGCTGAAAGGCTGTAATGTTCTCATAACTCGATACGTCCGAAATAGGATTGGATGCAGAAATAGCATCTGCTTCTGAGGTATGGAAGGTAATGGTGAAATCCGCTGGGTCCAAAGAACCAAGCATTACCGGAACCTGACTCGTTAAATTAAAACTTTGAATGATCCCGTTTTGAATATCTCCATCGGCATCATCATCACAAACCACTATATCTTCAACAGGATTTACTGAAGGCACTGGATCTACCGTTAATGTAATATGATGACCAAGTCCCAAACAATCGTTATCAAGATCACTATCTACACGAACATAAATATCTTGAGTATTTGGATAACCAATATTCCTATAATTACTTGGATCGGCGATGGGATTTTCTTCGGCAAAAGCATCATCTATGTTTCGATAATATGTGATGGTCAACTGCTGTGTTGGAGGGAATAAGGCTCTTACTTCAGCACTTACTGAACTGAAATCAAAACTTGTGATTCCGTCTGTATCATTGTTGTCGGCATTGTCATCTCCATTGATATCTAAGAGATCGTCACAGGCAGAAAATGCTCTTTGGAAAGTTGCAGGAATACCGGTTGTTGAAACAGTCAAGGTTACTTCTGCAATTCTATAACAACCAAATTCAGAAATAGCTCTTGCCCAAACCATATCTGATGTTGGCGTTTGATTTATATAAGCCGTAGGGTTGACAATAGGATTGGAACCAGATTGAGCATCGGCCAAAGTCTCGTAGAACTCAAAAGTCTCATTCATATAGTTTGTAGAAATATCAAAACCAGCTTCATTCAAATTAAATGGACTAAAACCATCTGTATCCGTATCACATTGTTTTAACTCAACAGAATTTGTGATTACCGGAAGGGGTCTAATATTTAGTTGAAACGATTCATCATCAATAAAACATCCTGTACTATTCTCAACAACTCGCACATAGATTGTCTGACCGTTCGCAAGAGTGTTTGTATAAGGAGAAATTAAGGCATTACTTCCAGCCGCTGCATCAGCGGCCGACTCATGATAGGTAACTGTGAATAATGCTGGATCTTGAGTTCCTAAAAGTAAAGCAGTTCTACTCTCAAGATCTATATTTTGAACGAATCCATTGGTATCATCACCATCTGAATCATCATCACAAACATTAAAATCTTCTAGCGGAATAGTGACGGGAACAGGAATTATATTTAAAGTAATATGAGTTCCTATATAAACACATGTGTTATTAGCAGAATTTGAGACTCTCGTGTATATCTGCTGTGTATTGGCAATTGAGTTTCTGTAATTACTTATGTCGATTATCTCATTGGTCTGATCATTCGCATCAACCTCTGAAGGATAATAAGCAACGGAAATATTAGCCGTTTGCGCTGCTGGGAAAAAGGCAATAATATCCGCGGTAATGTCGCTAAAATCAAATGATGTAATTCCGTCTGTATCGTTATTGTTTACGTCTACAAAATCATCACATTCTTCATAGGTTCGTGAAAATGAAGAAGGAATAGATGTAGATGATACCTGAAGATCAACTCTCGATATTACAAAACAGTTCGATGAGCTAATCGTTCTTACCCAAACAGAATCATTGGTGTCAACGACATTCTGATAGTTATTCGGGTCAGCAATTTGATTTGTGTCATTTTGTGCATCGACTTCCGTAGGATAATATTGGAAAGACTCATTTGCAAAATTCGAAGAAATTGAATTATTGGCTAAGGTCAGATCAAATATTGCCACTCCGTCCTGATCTAATTCACAAAACTGAAGACTAACTGGGTCATTAACCACTGGATAGGGATTGATCGTTGCAATTACTGCAACTCTCGTAGTATTGTTACAATCTTGAGGGCCTGCCGCAGCGTAATAGGTGGTTGTGGATGTTAAAACTGGG
>CAZDKB010000059.1:4453-15654 GCA_964505885.1 uncultured Flavobacterium sp. | reverse complement strand
TACTTAGTTTGATTGTTCCTGTTTTGATATTTATTAATGTCATATTCGGGGTATTTTGGCTAGCTCAGTTCAAAAGAAAGTTCTTCTTATCTACCTTCGTGATTATTCTAGGGTTTGGCCACCTGAGTAGTTTGTTTCAATTTTCATCCAAAGAAATTATCCAAAGTGATGATTTTAGTATCATGAGTTATAATGTAAAAATGTTCAATCATTATGGATGGAATTCGGATGAATCAACAGCGGATAAGACTTTTGATTTTATCAACCAGAATCATCCCGATATATTAGTATTACAAGAGTTTTATGACGACCCTGAAATCAGTTTTGAATATTCATATCGCTATGTGAAGACAAGAAGTAAAAAGAATAAATTTGGATTGGCAATTTTCTCCAACTTCCCAATAATCTCTTCAGGATCCTTGGATCTAAAAAATAGCGCCAACAATATCATTTATGCGGATCTAAAGATGGGTCAAGATACTGTTCGAGTATACAATATTCATTTAGAATCCTTTGGATTAAAGACAGATCAAGAGAATTTTGGAGAAAGCGATTCAGATAAACTGCTCAATAGAATGAAGGAGGCATTTAAGAAACAAGGATATCAGGCAGAGCAGTTCTTAGAGCACAGCAGTCAATGGAACGGCAGAAGTATTGTATGCGGTGATTTCAACAATACTGCTTTTTCATGGGTCTATAAAAAGATCTCAGAGGGAAGACAAGACGCGTTTAAGATAGCTGGTAGCGGTACCGGAAAATCTTTTGATTACAACATTCCTCTGCGGATAGACTTTATACTTCCAGATGACAATTTTGACGTAAATCTCTACGAAACTTTTGATGTAGAATATTCCGATCACTTCCCGATTTTAGCTAGACTTCAAAAGTAGACCGAAAAAAACTCATTTTTTCACGCAACCTTTTTCAACTCTCGCAGACTATAAAATAAAAGTCGTTTAAAACAACTTGGCTTCAGATTGTGTTTGGGTAAAATAATTGAAGCGGAAATTGCTATGAAAAAGTTTTAATTTTTAAATCCTACAACATGCCTAAGAAGTCTATCCTTTATTCAATTATTTGTGCTTTTGTGATTGCATTTCTTAGCTGTGACCCCTTCCTTGAATTTGATCCTCAATTGGAGACTGCAGCAGAGACCATTGATGACAATGAGGACAGTGGTAGTAATGGAAACGGTGGTGGAAATGGGAATAATGATGATAACACCATTTCAGTAGTAGTTTCTGTGGACGATCCACAACAAACAGGAAGTTGTGATTATCTGGAAGATCGAAGTTTAACGATCGATCTTATTGATATGGTAGAAATTCCAGACAGTCTTCCAAACACATTTGATCTGTCCGAGTTTATGCCACCCGTGAGAAGTCAAGGCAATCAGGGAAGCTGCGCGGCATGGGCGACTGTTTACTATTTAAAAAGCTACCAAGAAAAGATTCAACATGACTATGAATATGATTCTTTTAATGATGTATTCAGCCCTGCATTTACCTACAATCAATTATCAAATGGAAATTGTGGTGGTGGCTCTAGCATAAGCGGGAATTTAGATATTCTTCAAACCCAAGGAGTAATGACCTGGGAGAGTTTTCCTTATACAGATACAGAATGCACAACTCAGCCCACAAGTAGCCAGATAGAAGTTGCCGAACCCAATCAAATAGGAGATTATTTTATTGTTGGCGTGCCTGATAGTATCGCTGATCCAGAATACACCAAGATTAATGTGATGAGAACATTACTATCTGAAAGCAATCCTATTTTGATGGGATTCTCTATCAAGGAGGTTGATTTTTCTTATCAAAATAATTTAAATAATGATTACTTAGGAGTATCTTTCACTCCCGATCCGACTGTTACTTGTGGTCATGCAGTTTTGATCGTTGGGTACGATGATAACCTAGGAGCTTTCAAATTTGTGAATTCTTGGGGAACATTTTGGGGAAATGAAGGATATGCTTGGTTGAGCTATGATTTTTTCCTCCCCCCCGATGATCCAGATTATATAGAAGGTGTTAGTCAAACTTATATAGCGTATGACAAAATAGAAGACGGAATTTAATTATCAGTTGCTATTGAATTGATTCAAGATCTAGAAACCCTAATAAAAGGATGTAAATCCAACAAGCTAGAATCACAAAGCACTTTATATGAATATTATAAAGAGCCTCTCTTTGTATTGTCTTTAAAATACTGTAAGAATAGAGAAGATGCTCAAGATAATCTACAAGATTCTTTCCTAGAGATCTTTGAAAATATCAAAAAGTATAACGGAAAAGGATCTTTCGAAGGTTGGATGAAAAGAATCGTCATCAATAAGGCAATAGACAAATACAAAAAAGAAATCGTCAATGAATCCTATGATAATCAATTTGAAAAGGATTCAACGGTTGAGTTCAATGGAAAATTAGAAATTCCATTAGAACAAATACTAGAATGTATTCAATCCTTACCCTCACAATATAGATTGGTATTCAACTTATACGTTATGGATGAATATTCACATAAAGAGATTGCTAGTATGCTATCTATAAGTGAAGGGACTTCTAAGTCGAATTTACATCGAGCGAAGTCTCTATTAAAGGATAAAATTGAGGTATTAAACAAAGAAAAGAAATGAACACTAAAAAAGACATAGGATCTGTTCTTAAGACTTCATTAGAGGGATTTTCTGAAATGCCTTCTGAGGCAGTATGGATGTCAATAGAAAAGAAATTGATCCGTGGTAAAAGACTGAAATATCTATATTTCGTATTGATCTTATTGGCTCTTCTTACAACTTCTTTGATCCTAATCGCTTCAAATACGAATGAATCTGAAAATTCTTCAAAAAAGAATGAAATAGAAAACATCATTGAACCTAGTAACAATAAGCAAGATCTAGATTCAAAAAAAGAAGAAAAGTCGGATTCGATTAATGAAAAAGAATTAAACCTAGGTGATCAGAACAATTCTGGGAATACTGCTATCAAGAAGATCAAGAGAAAAACGATCAGACGAAATAAAAGGAAAAATAAGGTTCTAAAAAATGATGCACAACACGAGGTTTATTCGATCAATCTTGAACCTTCAGAAATAGAATTTGCTTTTAAGGCACCGATGAATCTTAATATTCAATTGAATGAGATCCCAATTGAAGATGAGATACAAGAGGAGGATTTTGAAGAAACTTGGGGCTTATTTCCTTTTGCTTCCTTAGATCATTATAATGCCTTTGGAAGAAAAACCTCTAATCAGTTTTCAACGAATTATGGGCTTTTCATTTCCTATTATGTCAATGAGAAAATATCTGTAAGGACCGGTTTTAAACGATTGGATCTTCAATATAATTTTGTCGAATCAAGTATAGCCAGACAACAAAGAGTGTATTATTCAGAAATTCCGATTCAGGTTAAGTATTCATTCTATGAGAATAAGCTCAGTAGCTACTTAATCGCTGGGACTAGCTTTCATTTACTTGAAGATGGAAACCTGATATTTTTAGAAACCGGATCTTCGCAAGAAAATACGAGAATCTTTAAACGTCAAGTATTCACTTTAAATGCGGGTGTTGGTCTAAGTTACGAACTTAACTCAAACTTTAAAATCAATTTAGAAAGTGTGTTTAACTATCAGACGAGCGCCTTAAGGAGAAATCAAGATTATTCGCCTTTTATTTTCTCAACGTCTCTAGGTCTTGAATATGTATTTAAATTGTAGCTTATCGATCTGTTTTTCTAACCTTTCTCAAGTCTAATAGATCAATAGGATTGATTCCTAATCCTTCTACATTCTTTTGTGTAAAGCGAATTACCTGATCGTAATACAAGGGAACAACAGGAGCCTCCTCGATCAAAATGCTATCCATTTGCTGATATAACTCATATCGTTTCTCGTTCACAACCTCAGAAATTGCTTTTTCATATAACCGATCATAAGTTTCGTTCTTAAAGTGGGTATAATTAGGCCCATTCGGTGTGAAGTTCTTACTATAAAAAAGGGAAAGATAATTTTCAGCGTCTGGATAATCAGCAATCCAACTGGCTCTAAATATGGGTAATTTCCCATTGGCTTTACCTTGACGCAGAGTTGATGGGGGTATGACATCTACACTTACATTTAGGCCTATCTTTTCTAGTTCTCTTTGAATAAACTCACAGAGATCTAAATAGTTGCTATTGGTCGTAATTGTAATAGAAGGTTCAGAATCCCCAGTTTCACTGCTATACTGATCTAAAAACATCCTTGCTTTTTCAGGATTATACGAGAATCCTCTCTGACCATTAAATGCGGGTAATCCCTTTGGCACAAAGCCGCTCTCTGCGGGAGTTCCAATACCGTTTCTTAAGAATTGCACCATCTTTCGTCTATCAAAACCATAGTTGATCGCCCTTCTTAAGGCTTTATTCTGGACTACCTTATTATCACCATTCAAGAATATTCCTAAATACTCAGTATTCAAATAAGAACCTTTTTGCATTCTCACTTGCTCTTGATACTTCTCTTTTAAATTCCCCTCTATTGTTATAATATCATCCTTATAAGAAGCGTCTAAACTTTTCATGAAGTCCAGATTACCCTGAATAAACTGCAGAAACTCACTCTGTTTGTCTGGTAAGAAAGTCACGGCAACCGACTCTAAATAAGGCAATGAATTTCCCTCTTTATCTTTTTCGAAATAATTTGGGTTTCTTCTCAAGACCAATTTGGTGTTTTCTACCCATAGCTTGAATTGAAAAGGGCCCGTTCCGATTGGATTTGCTCTGTAATCATTCCCAAAATACTCGACAGCTTCTTTAGGAACTACCGAACAATATTTCATGGCCAATAAACCTAAAAATGGAGGGAAAGCCTGCTTTAATTGGATCTCAAAAACTGAATCACTCTTTGCTTCTAAACTTTCAACATTTTGCAATACCCATCCTCCTGGCGAAGCAACTGTAGGATCTGTTAAACGTTTGAAACTATACTCAAAATCTTTGGCTATGACCTTCCTGGTTGAGTCCTTGCCAAAAAGGGCATGTTTATGAAAGTAAATATCATTTCGAAGTTGAAAAATATAGGTTCTTCCATCATCAGAAACCTGCCAAGTTTCTGCTATTGAAGGCTTAACATGTAAGCTATCATCCAGTTGTACCAGTCCGTTGTAGAGTAAGTTGGCAGGCCAAATGTTTCGTTGGTCTCTAGCAAAGGCTGGATCTAAGGTGGTTATATTAGAATGTTCATTGTATCTAAAAACATCGTTATCAGTGAATTTAGAAGTTTTGGATTCACATGATACAAGAATAATAACTACAACAAAAAGAAAGCTAATTCTTCTTAAACCCATATTCACGCTCTACTTTACAAATTCTTAATTGATATTGTTGATACCATTGATCTCTTCCACGTTCTCTAGCATCAGAATGCTCAACATTGTTTTTCCATTGAGTTATTGAATCCAAATCCTTCCAATAAGAAACGGTAATTCCTACTGTATTTCTTGCAGATTCAATCCCTAAGTAACCTGGTTGTTCCTTTGCTAGTTCTTCCATGCGTTCTGCCGTTTCCTGATATTCTAATAGATTATCAGTCATTAAAGTAGAAAATATCACCGCATAATACGGGGGTTCTAAATTGTCTATTATCATAAGATCAACTCGTATTTTTTTTCAGGTAATTTAGAATCTTTATCAATGCCATCTCTCACAAACTGGAATTTACAGTTTTCTAAGATTTTAGCTGAAGCATGATTCACTGTTATCACATAACCGATGAGTTTTGGCATTCCAATAGATCTGCAGTACTCAATAGCCCCCAAACAAAGGTTGTATCCATAACCCATTCCCCAGTATTTCTCTAAAAAACGATAACCAATCTCATCATCCCCTTCTTCATCTTTAATAAACGCAACGGTTCCAACAAATTCTTTGTCCGATTTACGATCAATTGCATAGATCCAAAAATCATTATCAGGTTGTTCATACAAATTAAGCAACCATTTCAACTCCGTTAAATGTTCTTCTCTAGTTTGTACTTCTCCCGTAACATAACGCATAACTTTAGGGTTAGATTGCATTTCATGATAAGGATCTATATCACTCATTTTAAGCTTCCTAATCACTAAGGTATCCGTTTCAAATATCAAGTCGGCCATCATGAATCTTTGGATAATTATCGTACTTTTGTCTCCGCTAAAAGTACAAGAATGAACGCAGATAAAAAAGTAGCTTTTTACACCTTAGGATGCAAGCTTAACTTCTCTGAAACCTCTACCATTGCTAGAAGTTTTGTGAATGAAGGATTTGAGCGAGTTGAATTTGATCAAGAAGCAGATATCTATGTGATCAACACTTGTTCTGTAACAGATAATGCAGATAAGCGATTCAAGACTATTGTAAAATCGGCTTTAAAGAAGAACGAAGATGCTTTCTTGATTGCTGTGGGTTGTTATGCTCAATTAAAACCAGAAGAACTGGCAGCTGTAGACGGAGTGGATCTAGTTTTGGGAGCAACTGAAAAATTCAATGTAACAAGTTATATCAATGATCTGACCAAGAACGACGTTGGCGAAGTGCATTCTTGTGAGATCTCAGATGCCGATTTTTATGTAGGCTCCTACTCTATTGGTGATCGTACTAGAGCTTTCTTAAAAGTTCAGGATGGTTGTGATTATAAATGCACCTACTGTACAATTCCATTAGCTCGTGGAATTTCTCGAAGTGATACTCTTGAAAATGTATTGAAAAATGCCAAAGAGATTTCTGAAAAAGGAATCAAAGAGATTGTGCTAACTGGAGTGAACATTGGAGATTATGGAAAAGGAGAATTTGGCAACAAAAAACATGAGCATACTTTTCTAGAATTGGTTCAAGAATTAGATAAAGTAGAGGGAATCCATAGATTGAGAATCTCTTCTATTGAACCGAATCTCTTAAAGGACGAAACAATCGATTTTGTAGCTAACTCAGACACTTTTGTTCCTCATTTTCATATTCCTCTTCAAAGCGGTAGTGACAATCTGCTGAAGAAAATGAAACGTCGTTACCTTCGAAAGGTATATACAAATAGAGTGGCTAGAATTAAAGAAACCATGCCAAATGCTTGCATTGGTGTTGATGTCATCGTTGGTTTTCCTGGGGAAACCGACGAACATTTTTTAGAGACCTATAACTATCTGAATGACCTTGATATCTCGTATTTACATGTCTTTACTTATTCTGAAAGAGCCAATACTGAAGCCGTTTTGATGGAAGGGGTTGTTCCAAAAAATGTTCGTTCAAAAAGAAGTAAAATGCTACGTGGTCTTTCTGCTAAAAAAAGAAGAGCTTTTTATGAATCTCAGATTGGGAACACCCTTACAGTGCTTTTTGAGAGTGAGAACAAAGAAGGTTATATCCATGGATTTACGGAGAACTATGTAAAAGTAAAAACTCCTTGGAACCCAGAGTTGGTGAATACTCTTCACGAGGTTACACTCACGAAAATAGATGAAGATGGATTAGTGCGATTTGATTTTGTGAAGCAAAAACAAATCGCGATCTAAATGTCTAAGAAGCACGTTTATTGTTTTCCAGGATTGGGTGCTAGTCCAAAGATCTTTGAATACATATCTCTTCCTAAAGAAAAATTTGAAGTTCACCTCTTAGAATGGAAGCTCCCATTGTCTCTTGATGAATCCTTAGAAAGCTATGCCGCAAGAATTTGTGAAGATATTCATCATGATAAACCCATATTATTAGGCGTATCCTTCGGTGGAATGATCGTACAAGAGGTCGCTAAACTTATCGAAATAGAGAAACTTGTTATTGTTTCCAGCCTCAAATCTCATCATGAATTACCTAAACGATTGCGACTCATAAGAGATTCGAAGGTGTATAAACTTTTCCCAGCACGAATAGCCGAAAACCTAGAAGAATATACCAAATACTTTTTTGGTGATTTTTTAAAAAAGCGAGCTGAACTCTACAAGATGTATTTGTCAGTAAGAGATGCTGACTACCTGAATTGGGCGATTTATAATGTGCTTCATTGGAAACAAGATTCAGCGCCTAAAAACATTATACATATTCATGGTACCAGTGATCACGTGTTTCCTCATAAATATATCAAAGACTTCATTGCCGTTGAAAACGGAGCTCATGAAATGATCCTTACAAAGGGAAAGAAAGTCTCTTCAATTTTAGAAGAAGTCTTATAAATTCGGACCGATTATTGTTGAATTCTCTGTTAAAAAGTCGGTTTGAATTAAGAAGGTTTTAACTTGAATGGCTTCTATCTATTTCTTAATTTTAGTTCTTGAACAATAACAAAGAATACTATGCGCACTGCCCTCGGTAAATTAGGAATCTTTTCAACATCTCTTTTGGCATTATTATGTATGAATGCTATGTATGTTTCAGATGTTGGCCCCAAGAAAAGCACTCACGAAACTTATAATATCAAAGCATTAAAACTTCCACAAGGATTAAACTTTGCTGGAGAAACTATGCCTGTTGATCGACCGGACATTCGAGAAAGAATGGATCGTGAATTATTGGTAAATACCTACTGGCAATCAAATGGTTTGCTATTGATGAAAAGAGCCAACAAGTACTTTCCCATTATTGAACCTCTATTAGAGAAGTATGGTTTACCAGACGATTTTAAATATTTAGCAGTTGCAGAGAGTGGCCTAACTAATGCAAGATCTGGTGCAGGTGCTTCAGGGTTTTGGCAATTCTTAAGAGGATCGGCTCGTGAATATGGGTTGGAGGTGAATAGAAACGTCGATGAAAGATATAACCTTGAATTAGCTACCAAGGTTGCTGCAGAGTATTTAAAGAAATCAAAAGAAAGATTTGGAAGCTGGACACTTGCGGCAGCTGCATATAACGCAGGAAATGCTCGTATTTCAAGACGCTTAAAGACTCAGCAAGTAAATGATTATTATGACGTACTCTTGAATGCAGAAACTTCTAGATACGTCTTTAGAATCGTTGCATTAAAGGAGATCATGTCTAATCCAAAGAAATATGGTTTCGAATTTGAAAAAGATGATTTGTATAGTTTAGCGAAAACAAAAACAGTTAAAGTAGATACAGCCATTACAAATATTGCCTCTTTCGCAAAACACTTTGATACGAATTACAAAGAACTTAAGATTCATAATCCATGGTTAAGAGAAAACCATTTAAATAATAAAAGTAGAAAACTCTACCACATTAAAATCCCAGTGAATGAATAAGGCAATTCCCTTCATCTATTTTGCACTAGCCGCAATTTGGTTAGCACATGGAATTCGGGATTTTATCCAACCTAGCGACACTTACTATCTTGGTTTCGGTTTTAAAACCTCCAATGCTTACGGCTATCTGGCATTCAAAGTTATTATTGGAATCTTTCTAATATTGGCAGGTATTAGGAGAATGAAAATGAGTGGCGATAAGTCCGCATAATTCTTATTTCCGACACACTTCATTGTTTCAATTGTTCAAATAACTCATCGGAACTTGAGTACCATTCAACGAACAATATTGTAATTCTATCGAATGCAATATTTTAAAACTTGAGTGCTAGAATATTTTTGCAACCTATATTTAATAGAGTTGTTTATGTTTATAAAAAGTGCTTCTTCTGAGCAAGTTGTTGATCAAATAAAGAGTCATGTAGGAGAATATGGAGCCTTAATTTCCATAGGTGAGAAAACAGAAATCAATGTGCATGAGCTCATTAACGAGCTAAACACACAAAAGATTGAATTCATAGGTGGAATTTTTCCAAAGATCATCCATAACAATAATGTTTATGATGAAGGAATCGTAATTAACACTTTGAAAAATATAGATCACATTAGCCTTATACCCAACGTAAGCTCAGGAAAATTCACCATACCAAAAGTAGTTTTCGACCCAGATTCTAATTACAGTCTCATTACCTATGTAGATGGATTAACTTCAAATATATCCACCTTATTAAATAATTTATATGAAACCTATGGTATGAGAACTAACTATTTTGGCGGGGGCGCTGGAAGTTTAACCTTACAGCAAAAGCCTTGTATTATTTGTAAGGAAGGTTTTTTTGAAGATTCAGCTGTTGTTTGTTTAATGAAAATGACTTCCAATATAGGAGTGAAACATGGTTGGAATGAATTGAATGGACCTTTAATAATTACCAAGGCTGAAAAAAATACAATCAAAGAGATTAATTGGAAAAATCCATTAGAAATTTACAAATCAATTGTCGAAAAGGATACGGATTTAAAATTTGAGGAGAACAACTTTTTCGATATCGCGAAGGCATATCCATTTGGAATTATCAAATCTGATGGAGAATGTGTAATACGTGACCCCTTAATGAGTAACAGTGAAGGTCATTTAATTTGTGTTGGAGAAATTGAAGAAAACACAATGGTAAACATTATGAAAGGTGACAACAAATCTCTTATTAAATCAGCTGCAGCTGCTGCCCTAGAGAGTTCAGAAAATGCCCATGATCCAAATAAAGCCATCATCATTGATTGTATTTCAAGAGTCCTCTTCTTGGAAGATGATTTTCAAATGGAACTTGATAGTATAACTGGTGTTCTCAGAGAAAAATATCCGAATATATCAGTAGGTGGCGCTCTTACTATTGGGGAAATCTCTTCTTATGGAAACGGATACTTAGAATTGTACAATAAAACATGTGTTGTAGGTCTTTTTGAATAGATAAAATGCAGTTTACTACAAATCAAAATATTTTAGATATACTTCAGCTATATGAATACTCAATGAGTATTGGAAGGTCTCTGGATTGCGATGAAAATTGCAATCAGTTCTTAAGACTCGTATTAAAGAGAAAAAATCTAAATGCATGTTGGATTCTTGAATGTGAGGAAAATTCAATTAAAAGTATTTATTCCCTACCTAAGGCAGAGAAATCAAAGAAAATTTCAGACTCTAAAATTAATGACTTCTTAAAATCCCAAACAAGTCTTTACTTTGTTGAAATAGATGATTTCCATAAGACTATTGCTCCTATTAAATTGGACGAAGGGTATATTTGCATGCATCCCTTATCTGATTCGAAGTTTTTGTTTTTATATTCTAAAAACAAACCAATAGAGAAAAATGAGATCGTCAAATTGTCTCCTGTAATAGACAAGTTTGGAAAAACATTAAAAGCCTGTAAAGCTCATTCGAATCAAGCGCAAATACTTCAAAAACTGGAGGAAAGAAATCACGAACTAAATGATTATGCCCATG
>CAZDKB010000059.1:0-4443 GCA_964505885.1 uncultured Flavobacterium sp. | reverse complement strand
ATCACATGACCTGAAATCGCCCTTGAGAAATATCGAAACCATGATTAGCTGGATTGAAGAAGAATTATCTGAAAAGCTAAATAATAACACATCAAACTATTTGAATCATGTTCGAGAAAATATTACCAAGATGGAAGGTCTTATCAGCGATATATTGTCATATTCCACTGTTGGCTCTGAATTTATAAGGGAAACCAATATTGACATGAACAAATGTCTTGAGGAGCTGATTGACTATAATTTTACTCCAGATCACATAAAGATTCAAATAAATCAAGATTTACCCATTATTAAGGGTGATACATACAGAATTGAACAACTTTTTCAAAATTTGATTACCAATGCTATCAAATACAACAACAAAGAGCATGGCTTGGTAGAGATTTCTTATCAAGACCTCGATCAATTTCATCAATTCTCAGTAAGTGATAATGGAATAGGTATAGAACCTAAATATCATGATAAAATATTTCAAACTTTTCAAAAGTTGCATGAACAAAAGGATTCCTCAGGTGTTGGCTTATCAATCGTAAAAAGAATTGTTCAGAGTTACGGAGGTGAAATATGGTTGAACTCAGAGTTGGGTCGAGGAACCACTTTTACTTTTACTTTAAAAAAGTTGCTCTAATTTTGTTAAAATCCGATACGATCTCACTCAAAACTTGAGCTGCAGGTTTAATTTCATGAATGATCCCAGCAATCTGACCTATTTCTAATTCGCCATTCTCTAGATCTCCTTCAAACATTCCTTTTTTTGCTCTTGCTCTTCCCAAAAGCTCTTTGATTTCTTCTATGGTAGGATTCTTTTGATATAGCTCTTGAACTTGATTGTAAAAATGGTTTTTTACCAGACGTACAGGTGCCAATTCTTTTAATGTAAGATGTGTATCACCATCTTTAACATCGACTATGGTTTGTTTGAAATTATCATGTGCTGAAGATTCCAGAGTTGCGGCAAAACGACTCCCAATCTGGACTCCGTCTGCACCCAAAACCATAGCTGCTAGCATCCCTCTTCCGTTTCCTATACCTCCTGCGGCTATTACTGGAATTTGCACAGCTTCCTTAACCATGGGAATCAAGGTAAAGCTTGTTGTCTCTTCTCTACCGTTATGACCTCCAGCCTCAAATCCTTCGCATACCACTGCATCAACTCCAGCTGCCTCTGCTTTTAAAGCAAATTTTACTGAGCTTACAACATGAACCACTGTTATTCCTTTTTCCTTAAGAAAAGTAGTCCAAGTTTTAGGATTTCCAGCAGAAGTAAAAACGATCTTAACTCCTTCTTCAACAATTATATCCATGATCTCGTCGATCTGCGGATATAACATGGGAACATTTACACCAAAGGGTTTATCCGTTGCTTTTTTGCATTTCTGAATGTGTTCTCTTAATACATGAGGATACATGGATCCTGATCCTATCAGTCCTAATCCACCTGCATTTGATACTGCTGAAGCTAATTTCCAACCACTTACCCAAATCATTCCTCCTTGAACGATTGGATACTCGATATTAAAAAGTTCTGTGATTCTGTTTGTCATGCAGCGAAGCTACGAAATTACTCCCGATCCGAGTAATTCTTCGTCAGAATACCATGCTACAAATTGCCCTTCTTGAATAGCGGATTGTGGGTTTTCGAATTCTACAAACAAACCATTCTTTACCTTGTATATAGTTGCTTTTTCTAATGGTTGTCTGTAACGGATTCTTGCTTCAACTTGCATTGTTTCATGGGGTTTCAACCTCAAATCTTCTCTTACCCAGTGTTCCTCATCATTACTTACAAAAAGAACAGATCTATACAATCCTTGATGATCTTTTCCTTCTCCAGTATAGATCACATTTTCGTTAACATCTGTTTCGATGACAAACAAAGGTTCTTTGGTTCCACCAACTGCCAATCCTTTACGCTGGCCTTTGGTAAAATAATGTGCCCCTTGATGTTTTCCAACAACTTTTCCATCGACTTGTTGATACTTAAACTTCGTGGAATAAAAATCCAATTCAGCCTCTTTTGTTTCAAATTCTGGAACTTCTCTTTGGAAAATTGAGGAATCTTTTGGCACTTGAACTATGACGCCTTCTTTAGGTTGTAATTTCTGTTGTAAGAATTCTGGTAATCTCACCTTCCCAATAAAACAAAGTCCTTGAGAATCTTTCTTTTCCGCAGTGATTAGATCTGCCTCCTTGGCAATCTCTCTTACCTCTGGTTTGGTAAGCTCACCTATCGGAAATAAAGCTTTAGATAACTGCTCTTGAGATAGTTGACACAAAAAATATGACTGATCTTTATTATTGTCTTTGCCAGCCAATAGCTTGTAAACAGGCTTTCCATCGATAATCTCCTCTTCCTTTCTACAATAGTGACCTGTTGCCACATAATCCGCACCTAAGTTCATTGCAATATCCATAAAAACATCAAACTTGATCTCTCTATTACAAAGTACATCTGGATTAGGAGTACGACCTTTTTCATACTCATCGAACATATAATCTACAATACGCTCTTTGTATTGCTCACTTAAGTCAACTACTTGAAACGGGATTCCCAACTTTTCTGCGACGATCAGAGCATCGTTAGAGTCTTCCAACCACGGACATTCATTAGAAATGGTAACAGAGTCATCGTGCCAATTCTTCATAAATAGACCTATAACTTCATATCCTTGCTCTTTGAGAAGGTATGCAGTCACTGAGCTGTCCACTCCACCAGAAAGTCCTACAATTACACGTTTCATCATTTCTAATTGGGCGACAAAATTACAAAAAAAGAAGTGATTTTACCTCAGAACAGAGTCTTGTAAGATCACTTCTTTCTATTGAATAGTTTTTAAAAACTATTAAAAGGTGGTCATGTCAAAATTATTAACCGCATCAGATATTTCATATCCTAAACGGATACCTTCTGTACAGTCCATTCGTATATGCACTCCAAGAGGAATTCTGGAAAAGGCATTCTCTTCTGCCATTTGAGAAAATGAAGTGAAAGTTCTTGGCATCCCTCTGAACTCTATCCTGTCCTCATGTGATCTATCTGTGAAGTTGACTGAGTCACCAAACTTATCGATAAACACGCCGGCAGCTGCAGAAGCAAAGGTTGAATGCCCAGATGGGTATCCAGGGAATGATGGGTTTGGCCAAAACACCAATCGGAATAAATTAGTTTGATATTCTGGATCGATAAATTCATGAATATATACACTGGGTCTCATCACCATATACTCATATTTATCTGCCCAAATGGAAACCGCGGCATCATTTAGTGAGAAGCCTAGTTTCAATAAAAGAACAATCGCTTCTTTATAGCCAAGATCATATTGTTCAATTAATTGGTTGGCAATTGAGATCTGCCTTCCGGGTGGACTCATCATTAGTCCTTCCACATCATCAGACCAAAACTCAGCGATCCAGAGGTCCTCATTATTCTCTAGTTTGGCTTGATCATTCATTTGCTGTACTTCCAACATCTGGGCAAAATAGGCACTATTTGAATGCTCACTATACTCTATTGGTGGAGCTATACTCGATGTAGCATCCGAAGAAATAACAAATGTTCGAACACTTCCCCAGTATGGAAACAAGGCTCTTTCTTCATCAGCGCTATAAGTCCAAAACCCTTCTCCTACTGGTGGCTCATAAGACAATGGCTGAGGCTCTGATAACTGTTGTTCAGCTTCAGTATCTGTGGTTGCATAAGAAATGATTTGTTGGGCAACATATTGACCCCAAGCAACGGAATTTTGTCTTGATTGTTCTGTGATACCCACCGCATATTCAGACTCCATTTGGCTTTTAAGAGTTTCGATATTGGAGTCAACACCGTTTTGAACATTGATCATAAAATGATCAAAGACCTGTGCATATAACGTGTTTAATGCAATCTGTGCGTCAACGTCTCCTTCTCTTAAAGAAAAATCAATATCAAGATTTGGGAGTCGTGTTGTATTTGTAGTATAATCCTCAATTTCATGTACAACAGTTTCATAAGCGGCCAAGTGTATATAAGCAAGAGCTCTTGCTGTTACATTGGGTCTCATACCAGTTGCATACCGATCCAGTTCTAACCACAGAGTATTCCATTCTGTGATCAATCGAGTAGTTTCATCTGTTAAAAGAGTTTCTGTATCTTCAGTGAGATCAGTGTTTAGCGATATCAAGTCCTCATCTTTCACACATGAAAAGAAAAGTGAAGTAGATAAGAACAATAGCAATAACTTGTTTAGAAATATACGCTTCATAAGATTACAATTTTTAGGGTTTAAACAATTGGTGTTGTCGAATAAGATTATTCTCATTCCTTTCAAAGGTTTTGATATCAAGTTTTGAAACGTAATAGTTCATTCATAAGCATCTATAATATTCTAGGCTTTTAGCCTTGTTATAATATTAGATGTTAAATGAAATAAAAACTTGTGGTTCTAATTAAATTTAAAAGTCGAA
>CAZDKB010000058.1:14457-15948 GCA_964505885.1 uncultured Flavobacterium sp. | reverse complement strand
TATCACCAACATATAAAAGGACAAAGTCGTTTTTATATCTATCTGTAATTTAGTGAATAATCTTGTGATCATCATAAAACGATTTTCTTACAGAATTAGGAACCAATACCATTTTATCTTTATTGATTCCAGTTCTATCAATGACTTCTTCAACAAACTCAGGAGACACTGTAATCACTTTATCTGATTTGTGAATAAACTCCTCTTCTTTCGTTTTCCATCTTTTTGGTGAAATAATATACTTCCCTGGAAACTTGTTCAGATGAGGATAGAACTTCATATTCTCTGGCAAATTATCGTGTAAATCAAGAACTACGGGTAAATCAAACTTTTTATTCGCTTTAAAAACTGAACCTGCAATTCTAATATCATGAATATGGATCACATCAATTCTATTTTCAGAAATAAAATGATCTATTTTAGGACGCATCAAAAACGAGTAAAAGGGAAAATCATAAGATAAGGCAGACAATTTATATTCTAGTGAGCTAGATCCATATCTTTTGACCTTTATTCCATTAATAAGCTCTTCGCCCGAGTCTCCATTAAAATCCAAACAAAAAAGAAAAACGGAGTGCCCAGCTTCTATTAAGGTAACCGCTTCATTCTCTACCCTCGGATCAGGTGGAAATGTTTGATCTAAAATCATTCCAATGTTCATCAATGGCAAATTAAGAGTTAAAATTTAAGAAAAGCATAAAATGTTGAAAGAATAAACTTCTAGGAGATCTCCTTGAAAATATGGTCTGTGAATAGATCATTCAAATATCGCTATATCTTATAAACAAAGGTAGTATTAAAGAATTGAATGATAAAAGGAAGGCATGAAAAAAGGGCCCTTATCAGGCCCTCTTAACGTAAATTTCTTTTTCCTTTTCTCAGCATTTTAACCAAAGTAAAGTTAATTATAGTGCATAGAATGAAAAAATAAAGTATCTTGCTTTTTATGAAAAGCACAACATTTAGAAGATCATTTTTTTACAATTAACTGATATTAAGACACTTAAAAAATTAACATACTATAAGATTGTATTCCTGTTTATCGCAGGATTTGCGAGTTCATTCCATCTAACTGCTCAAGTATCCGAGCAGGATTCCTTGGCATACAAAAATGTTTTTTTATATCTCTATAAAAATCCTGACAGTTTAAAGTATTATTCTGAGATGATGATGAAGTCGAAAGACACATGTTTTTCATTAGAAGGTAAACTTGGGGTATCTAGTGCTTATTATAGAAGTGGTGATTATAGCAAGTCGGAGGAAATTGCTAAAGAGATTTTACAAACCCTAAATACTGAAAGGACATCATGTTCGAATAAATTATTATCTAATACACTAGGTAGGCTCTTCTGGATATCCAAGAATCAAAATAGATACGAGGAAGCATTAGAATATCTTTTAGAGCAAGAAAAACTTCTAAACCAGATTCCAGTATCAGACACTTACCAATACCATTACAAGTATGCGAGGTTCTATACCTTTATGGGTCTT
>CAZDKB010000058.1:0-14447 GCA_964505885.1 uncultured Flavobacterium sp. | reverse complement strand
GAATTAGGATACTTCGACAATGCCAAGCAAAAGATTCAGCAAGCGTTTCAAGAATTTGAAAAAATAGAATCTGACAACAGGTTCTACAACTATAACAAATTGATTATAGAAGCTAGTGCTAATAATATTTTAGGGGAAGCTTATCTAAACATCTCACAGGACTATAACGATAAAAGATTAGATTCGGCCGCTTATTACTTTACTCAAGCCCGTAATATATCCAATCAGTTTGATCCTGTTCATGAAGGTTCTGAGAATATTTATCAAATGAGATTGGCTAGTGTTCTAATTAAAAAGGAAGAATATGAAAGAGCGCTTGAAAAAATAGATAGTTTCTCTTTTAACGATGAGAGATATAAAACGACTCAGGATATTAATCATTTAAAATCCTTGGCCTTTTATAATCAACAAAAAATGGATTCTTCTTTTCGCTATGCGGATAGATTCCTGTGTTTTTCAAAACAAACGCCAAGTGCGGCAAAAAATAAAATTATTGTATTGAATATTGTCGCGGAGTATTACAAATCATTAAAAAAGATTGATAGTGCCTATAAATATTCAGAACTGGCAAGAAAAGAATTGGACACATTCTCTAAGAATTTGAGTTCTGCGACCTATTCTCATTATTTATATGATTTTAACAAGGTAAGGTCCTTAAATAATCAACTATTGAATGATTCATCTAAAGCTAATAAGACCAATAATCTGCTCTGGTATCTATTATTAGTCAGTATTATCATTGCCTTCATCAGCTGGTATTATATGAAGAACAAGAGAAGAGAATTGGAAGTTAAATTTCAAGAATCATATACCGGTGGTTCGGCTATTATAGACACCAAACCCAAAGAATATATTATTAAAAAGTCTTTGGAAGACGAAATACTTGATTTCTTGAAAGTTTTTGAGGATAACAAAGAGTATCTGGACCATTCTATAAATATTCAAGAATTGGCTAATAAAGCCGATACAAATACCTCCTATTTATCATCGGTGATTAATAAGAATAAAGGAAAGTCATTTAAACTTTATATGTCTGAGTTGAGGATCAATTATTTGATTGAAGTATTGAAATCAGATATAAAACTTCGCAGTTACACAGTGCAAGCCTTAGCTGAAGAGGTGGGATATACCAATGCCTCTGCATTTACCAGAGCTTTCAAAAAACAGACCGGTGTAACACCTTCTCAGTTTTTGAAAAGTTTAAAAGACTAACTCTCTTTTTTTCTACTTACAAAAAACCAACCAACCGGAACAAGCAAGATCAGAGCATAAGATATTAATGAAATCGTGCCTCCAATATTGATCACGGCAGGTTCAAACTTAAACTCTATACGGTGCTTACCTGAGGGTACTTGCATTCCTCTTAAGACATAGTTTACTCTAAAATGAGGAGCCAATTCACCGTCGATATAGGCATTCCATCCATCTTCATAGTAGATCTCAGAGAATACTGCGAATTGATCATTTTTAGAACTGGATTCATAAGTAAGATGATTCAGTTTGTAATCAGTCAATTTTATAGTTGCAGTTGAATCTCTTCGAATGTTTTGATCTACTTCACCTCTGATACTATTTACATCAAAAATGACCTGGTCTTTCGTCTTGAGATCATTAAGACCAATAATTTCTTCATCGGCAGATGCAACAATCCGGATTTCATCTACAAACCACGCATTTCCATTGGCCTCTGGGTTTAATTGCACTTCTTCTTTTCCTTCATTAGATTCAAAAATAAAGTACTTAATATTTAACATATTCCATACTTCGCGATTATTTTTGGCAATGTGAAACTCAATTAGGTCACTGTATCTTCCCATCTTAGCAGCATGATAACCACCAATAGATTTGTGGAAGTAAGATGTGCTTCCATCTTGAAAAGGATCCACTGTAAAATTAGCTACACGATAATGTGTTTTGTCCTTCATAATCTGCTTATCAGCTTCTGAAGCAACAAAAGGCTTGTCTACTTTCCTAGCTGATATAAAATCTTCAGAATTCACATATCGCAAATTAACCTGAACAAGATCAAAGAGTACAATACAGGTAAAGGCTGCAATCGCAGGAAGTTTAGACAGCTTCTCTTTAAGAAATAACCACATTACTACAAAACACAAACCAATCAGCACCAAGGATCTAAAACTATCTGTATACAAAAGAGATTTTCTATCTGCAATTACCGCATCTAAAAGCCCTCCAATTTCATATTGTTGATCTAACTGAACATATTGTGCATCTCTCAATCCGCTAAACTCACCAAATCCAACGGCCAGCATAACACCCACAATAACCAATCCTCCTGTCACATAAGCCGCTTTCAGTAGGGCATCTTGCTTCTCCTTTGCTGTTCTGTTTGATGAAAAGAACTCGTTGATTGCCAATACTCCTAGTAAAGGAACACATAACTCAGCGATTACCTGAAACGATGAAACAGCTCTAAATTTATTGTACAACGGCACATAATCGATGAATAGGTCTGTTAGGAAAATATATTTCCCCCAGCTCATAATTATCGCAAAAGCTGTGGTTGCTACTAACCAATATTTTAGTCTACCTTTTACTAAAAAGACCCCTAAAAAGAAAAAGAAAAAGATCGCCGCTCCGATGTAGGCAGGCGCTTCAACTATAGGTTGATCTCCCCAATATGTAAAGACGGATTCGGTAAATGCCCCTGCCTGACGCGTACCAAATTTTGCTTCAAGAACATCGTATGTATTAGAGCCTGCACCCAATTTCTCTACAGTACCTCCACCCATAAATCGTGGGATTAACAGATTGAAGGTCTCCATTTTAGCATAACTATATTGAGTGATATAATCCTTTGAAAGACCATTTGTACTCTCTTTTTCTTTACCATCTGGAGTAATGGTTAATTCCGATTTTCCTCTGGTACTAAAATCTGCATATTCTTTTGTCGACATCAATCGCGTTGCATTGACACCTAGTCCTATCAATACAGCAGCAACTAATATTCCCGTTTGTTTCACAAAATCTGATATCTGTTTTTTTTGAAATGCATGAATCAGTTCTACCAAACCAAGGATCAGCAAAGCAAATAAGAGATAATATGTCATCTGCGGGTGATTCGCCTTGATCTGTAATGCCATAGCAATGGCCGTCACCACAAAACCCAACAAATACTTCCGTTTAAACACCCATATAAATCCAGCTAATACCATGGGCATATAGGCTATTGTGTGTGCTTTTGCATTATGTCCTGCACCAAAAATGATGATCAAATAAGTAGAAAACCCAAAGGCAAGGGATCCAAAAATCGCAATTTTCCAGTCGACCTTCAATGCCATCAACAAAACATAAAAACCTAGAAAGTATAGAAAGAGATAATCTGCAGGTCTGGGCAAAAAGCGTAGCCAATTATCTAATGTTCTTACAAAATCATTTGGGAAATAAGCTCCCAATTGATAAGTAGGCATTCCACTGAATGCACTCTCAGCCCAATAAGGTTCTTCTCCTGTATCCGCTCTAAAATCGTTGACCTCTTTGGCCATTCCGATAAACTGGGAGATATCTGATTGAAACATCTTTTCTCCTTTCAATACAGGATGAAAATAAACTAACGATGCTATGATAAACAGAGCTATCGATACAAAATGAGGTAGGATTTTCTTAAAGTTCATGCTAATCGATTTCTTCAAAATCTACATATTCACCAACACTATCATTACTTTGTTTGTTGGCTGAAGGCTTTTTATCTATGACTGTTTCGCCTTCTCTAGCTTTGGTAGAATTTTGTTTTTGTTGGCCGTATTGCTGTTGCGCTTGTTGTTGCATTTTATGCACCATTCTCTTCATTAGTATAGGTGCGAAAATTCGCCCCAACCAACGTAAGACATAATAAACAATAACGATTATCGCTAATGTTCTGAGTACATTCACAATTGCTAATGGTATTAATAAGCCCATGTATAGTCTGTCTTAGGATCTAATTGATAAAATCATATCAAAAGTAACAATTTGACGATAATTGATGCGTTAATAGATTACAAAACTTTAAACTCCTAAAAAAGTATTTATTGCATTTGATGAGTCCTATTTTTGCAGTATGTTTGTGTGAAACGCGACGAGAGTTGCGGTTTTCGCAACTAACTCATTGTATGTTCCTACTCCGAAAATTGTGGATAATCGCTTTGGTCCTGTTTACCAGCACTCTATCCGCACAATACACTGGAGTCATCAATTCCAATAGACCCGGTTTTTCTGAAAGTCCGTACAGTGTAGGTAATGGCATTTATCAAATAGAAACCAGTCTTTTCTTTCGTAAAACAGATCCTTTTGAAACTTTTTCAAGACCTCAGTCAACGGGGATCGATATTTTATTTCGTACCAGTTTTTTTGAAGAGCAACTAGAATTCAATCTAAATCTTGGATATCAAAATACTGAGATCGGTTTTCAAAATACAGTGTACTCAAGTTATTTCTCAAGTGGAATACGTAACCTTAGTATAGGAGCTAAGTATCTCATTTATGAGCAAGAATATAAAGACAAATCCAAGGAAATTAGAAGTTGGAAAGAACGATTTCGTTTTGACTGGAGGCGACTCATTCCTTCTGTTTCGGCTTATGCCGGAATTAATACTGGCCTAGGGGATCCTATTTTTTATCTATACGAACAAGGTGGTTTCTCTCCTAAAGCTGGAGTGCTTCTGCAAAATGACATTTCAAAGGATCTGAATATAGTCACCAATGTCTTTTATGATAGAATTGGAACCGAAACACCGGAGTTAATCTATATCATTACGGCAACCTATAGCATTTCACCTCGTTTATCCACTTTCTTTGAGAGTCAAACCATATCAAATAAAATTCAGGTCGAATCGAATTTAGGTACAGGACTTGCTTATTTATGGAATAGAAATCTGCAGATAAATGGTTCCGTCCGGCTTATAGCAGACGGACCTGTAAAAGGTGCTTATGCCTCTGTTGGTGCTTCCTTTAGAATCGATAAACATGCCGATGAATTTATTGAGGTAGATGCATTTGGGAATCCGGTTGAGGAAATCGAAATGGACAAAGGAAATGGATTCTTTGGTCGAATGTTTGGTAAGGTTAAAGGCATATTCAACAAGAAGAAAAAGAAAGCAGCTAAGGAAGTTGAGCTGAAAGATAAGACCATTGAATCAATCAGAAAGAATACCAATATAGATGAGCTTACCATTAATAATGACACCCTGAATGTTAAGGAAGAGAAACCTATTCGAACTCGTCCAAAAAGAATTAGAATTAAGCCGGGTAAATACAAACCCATTAAGACCAAGAAAAAAGGCGGTGGTATTTTTGGCATCCTAAAAGGTAAGTCGAAAGAAGACAAAGAAAAGGATCGTAAGAAAAAAGAAACTGACCGATTGAATAAAATGAGTCAGAAAGAAATTGACAGAGAGCTAAAAAAACTGGATAAAGAGAAGCGCAAGTTAGAGAAGCAACAGAAGAAAGAGGCAGCTCGGAAGAAAAAGGAAGAGGACAAAAAGAAGAAAAAGAAAGACAATGAGAAGAAGGAAGAGGGAAATGAAGAAGGAAAGGGCTAGATTTTATATTTTCGTATTATGATCACCGTAAAAGAAATCAATACAAAAAAGGAAATGAAACAATTTGTGAAGTTTCCTTTTTCCATTTATAACAACAATCCATATTGGGTTCCTCCAATTATCAAGGATGAGCTTCAAACTCTTGACAAGGATACAAATCCAGCTTTTGAGCATGCCTCAGCACGATTTTTCCTAGCTTACAAAGATGGAAAAATCGTAGGTCGTATCGCTGCGATCATCAATAGCTATGAAGTGGAAAGACAAGGTCTCAAAAAAATGAGATTTGGCTGGTATGATGTGATCGATAATCTAGATGTTAGTAAAGCTCTTTTAGAAAAAGTTCAAGAGATTGGTAAAGAGAACGATCTTGAATACATGGAAGGTCCAGTTGGGTTTTCCAATCTAGATAAGGTTGGGGTCTTAATTGAAGGTTTTGAAGAAATGGGAACAATGATCACCTGGTATTCTCCACCCTACTATAAAGAGCATCTAGAAAAACTAGGCTTTGTCAAAGAAAAAGAATACTTAGAGAACAAATTCTTAATTGAAAACGTAGATCATCCTTATTATCAGAAAATTGCTGGTTTGATCAAACGCAGATATAAACTTCGAGGTGCAAGCTTTACAAAAACTGATCAGATCTTACCTCATGTAGACGAAATGTTTGAATTGTTCAGCAAAACCTATTCAAAATTGGCTTCTTTTGTTCCGATATCGGATAATCAGATCAAATATTTCAAAGAAAGGTATATCAGTTTTGTGAATCCGGAATTCATCAAATTTGTTTTTGATGAAAACAACAAAATGGTAGGTTTTGGAATCATTATGCCTTCATTCGCCAAGGCACTTCAAAAGGCAAAGGGAAAACTGTTTCCATTTGGGATCTTTCACTTATTAAAAGCTAGAAAAAAACCGGAGATAGTTACCTCTTATTTAATCGGTGTGGATGAAGAGTACCAAAACAAAGGAGTGACCGCAATTATCTTTGATGAGTTTATGCATAGTATGACAGCTTTTAAGGTAAAAGAGATGAGAAGAACTCCAGAATTAGAAGAAAATACAGCTATCCATCAGATCTGGAAAAACTTTGATCAGAAAACACATAAACGCAGGAGAACTTATAAGAAAGAGATTTGATAGCGGATATACGATTTAAGAAGTTAGAAGTAAAATGTTAGATGTCTGAAGTCGGATATTAGATCATTAAACACCTTAACTTTACAAGAAGGACAAAATGAAGTTGTAAAATTGGATTTGGTTGGCTATTATTGAATAAAGAAAAAGAAAAGTAGAAAATGCAGTTGTTTTACAACCCAAATATTGATAAAGATACTCAGCAGATCACTTTTGATCGTGAAGAGAGTAGACATATTGTAAGAGTATTACGTAAAAAGGAAGGTGATACTGTCTACATCACGGATGGAAAAGGTTTCTTATACACCTCTAAGATTAACATTGCAAATGATAAAAAGTGTTTAGCGAGTATTTTTGGAGCCTCTGAAAAGGAAGTTGGAAGAGATTATAAATTACATGTAGCAATCGCTCCTACGAAGAACAACGAGAGACTGGAGTGGTTCTTAGAAAAAGCAACAGAAATCGGAATTGATGAGATCACTCCCATTATTACTCAGAATTCGGAAAGAAGAGTGATCAAAAAAGAACGATTGGAAAAGATCATACAATCTGCGATGAAGCAATCTTTAAAGTTTCACCTACCTAAATTGAATGATGCCATTCCTTTTAACGAATTCTTAAACAGGAAATTTGAGAAAAAAGTCTACATTGCTCATTGTCATGAGGGTGACAAAAAAGGGATGAAAGAACTTATCAAGGCAAAAGAATCCCTTACAATTCTCATCGGCCCTGAAGGAGATTTCTCTGAAGAAGAGATCAGCAAATCAGTCAATGGTGGTTGTATACCAATATCCTTAGGAGATGCTCGATTAAGAACGGAAACCGCTGCGGTTGTTGCTGTTCAGAATGTTGCTTTTATTAATCAATAATATGAGATTTTATATCTTGCTTTAAATTCAAAAACTCTTGAAAATAAAACTGTTTTCATTTTTGATACTTGTTTTTCTAAGCTCATTAAACAGCTTTGGTCAAGATGTGGCTGTGTTAAAATACAACGGAGGTGGTGATTGGTATTCTAACCCTACCGCTCTTCCAAATTTGATTGCATTTGCCAATGAGAATTCAAAAACCAAGATCTCACAAGACCCAACTTCAGTAGCTATTGGGAATACAGATCTCTTTAGTTTTCCAATCGTATTTATGACAGGCCATGGGAATGTTTTCTTTTCGGATGATGAAGCGAAAAATCTGAGAAACTACTTGATCTCAGGCGGATTCCTGCACATATCGGATAATTACGGATTAGATAAGTTTATCAGAAGAGAGATGAAAAAAGTATTTCCGAAACTAGAATTTCAAGAGATTCCGAATGATCATGCCATCTATAATCAAACCTTTAAATTTAAAGAGGGATTGCCGAAGATTCATGAGCACGACAAAAAAGCACCTCAAGGTTTTGGTATCTTTTATCAAGGAAGATTGATTTGTTTTTATGATTACGAATCGGATCTAAGTGATGGTTGGGAAGATGCTTCCATCCATAACAATCCAGAAGAAGTGAGACAAAAAGCACTTAAAATGGGTGCCAATATTATAGAATATGCTTTTAAAAACTGATCTCGACATCAATATTGATGAGATCCGCATAAATTTTGATACGGAAGCTCTATGGATCTTGAATATCGCTATTGGGATCATTATGTTTGGTGTAGCACTTGGAATCACTACCGAAGATTTTAAAAGACTATTTAAAAATCCGAAGATACTTTTGGTAGGCGTGTTCTCTCAGTTCATTCTATTGCCTGCACTTACTTTTCTAGCAATCATAATTATCAAGCCCTACCCTAGTTTTGCATTAGGAATGATGATGATCGCAGCCTGTCCTGGAGGAAATGTTTCTAACTTTTATAGTAAAATGGCAAAAGGTAATGCGGCATTATCTGTTAGTCTTACAGCTTTTGCCACCTTAGTCTGTTTGGTGATGACTCCCTTTAACTTACAGTTTTGGGGAAGTCTTTATGAACCAACTAACGCTATTTTAAAAACTGTTGAATTAGATCCATTTGCATTATTTAAGTTAGTATTACTCATACTTGGTCTTCCTTTAGCTGCAGGAATGATCGTGAACCATAAATTTCCTGTAATAGCAAAAAAAATAGAGCGTATTCTGAAACCCTTCTCTATGATTGTATTTATTGCTTTGATTATCGGTGCTTTCTACGAAAACGTGGACATCTTTTTAGATTATATCCATTTAGTAGCCGCCTTAGTAATATTTCACAATATTGGAGCCTTCATCATCGGTTATTATACGGCTAAAAGTTTCGGGCTTGAAAGAAAGGACGTAAAAACCATTTCCATGGAAACTGGAATTCAGAATGGTGGTCTTGGTTTGCTTTTGATATTTGGTTTCTTTGAAGGATTGGGTGGAATGGCACTATTAGCGGCCTTTTGGGGAATATGGGATGTGTTCTCTGGAATGGCTCTTGGATCTTACTGGGGAAGAGAGAAGCAGTAATCAGTAATCAATTATCATTGATCAGTTATCAGTTGTTAGACGTTGGTTGTTGGTAATTTATAAGAGATGTAAATCTGTACTTTACTAATCAATAATTATCAATGACAAGTTTGAACTTGACTTGCGGCATCTAATAAAACAGGTTCAGGAGAGATATATGGGATACCCAAGCCTAATCCTCTAAGCACAAATACAAATCCGATTACAACGACCACATAAGGAATTACTTTCTGGATTTTTTGTCGGTTTACATAACTCGTAAGATTCCCTAATAGCACCACGGCAGTCATTAAGGGTACAGTTCCTAAACCAAATAAAGCCATGTATAATACGCCTTCAAATACAGTGGTTGAAGTTAAGGAAGCGATCATAGCCATATATACCAATCCACATGGTAACAGGCCGTTTAAAAACCCAATAGTAAGAAAGGTGGAACTTTCTTTCTTCTTTAATGATTGTCCTAATTTGTTTTTGATCGAATTCGTAAAGCGGAAAATCGGTTTTGTAATCGAAAATCGAGAAAATAGTTTGGGCGCAACTACAGATAAGATCATTATAAGTCCAACTGCAATAGAGATCTGTTGTTGCAGGCCAAAGAAGTAAAACCCTTTTCCTAATAATCCGAATAAGCCTCCTATTAAGGAATACGAAAAAATACGCCCTCCGTGATAGAGTGCTGTTTGCAAAATACCTCTTGCTTTATTATTTCTATCAATAGGGAGCACAAAGGCAATAGGTCCGCACATTCCCATGCAATGAAAACTTCCAAATAAACCAAAAAGTAAGGCGGTATAGATCATCAGTATATGAATTCTTCAGAGTAGAAGTAATTTTTGTTCTTGTGTTTAAATTCAATACTGATGTTCCAGGGGCCACCCAACAAACGATTGTCAGGCACGAGCAAATAATTTTGGAGATTTGAAAATGGAACTTCAAAGTCCAGTTGTTTGTCAGATGGCCTATAGAGGAACACTTTCCCTGCCAAGGTTTCACCCTTGAGCTTTTTTGGGAAGTTAATGATGAGTCCGTCGGCGGTCTTATCGAATGCTAGTTTTTCTCCCAAATTCTTCGCATTCAGACTGGCGTCGATCTTTTCCTGATACTTGAGTTCTTTTTCATAATAATCTTCAGTGACCAAATCATGGTCATATGCTTTACTTGTGGTCATCTTAATCACAAAAAACATGATAAAAGACACGAATAAAATAATCGCTACTACAATTCCTTTTCCCCAATTCATTCTCATCTTATATAATTTTTCTATCGATAACTTCTTGGTCCTAAGAAGTTAGTGGTTGTTGTTTCTATTAATTTGTCACCGCTAAAAACCCCAATTTCTAGTCGGATCTTATCATCTCCTAATTCTTTAGATGGAATCTCAATGAACAATGTTCCTTCAGCTAATCCCTGTCTCGGAACTTGAAAGTTCTCTCCTGTCACGACTCGAATCGTTCCATCGTGAGACAACAATTTATAGGTCACGTTCTCAATATTTTCAGTGGTTTTATTCACCACTTTATAAGTGTACATATTGGAAATGATATTATTCTCTTTTGTCTGATACAACTGTCCTGAGATTCTCAAGACATTGGCTTCAACATCATTTCTTAAAAACAGCATTCCAATCAACACAAAAATCAATATTCCCAATACTGCCGTATACCCTTTCATTCTTGCTGTAAATCGGAAAGGAGCTTTCTTTTCAATATTATCAATACTCGCATAACGGATCAACCCAGTTGGCAAGCCAACCTTCTCCATCATATGGTCGCATTCATCGATACAAGCGGTGCAATTCACACATTCTAATTGAGTACCGTTTCTGATGTCTATTCCAGTTGGGCAGACATGTACACATAGTTTACAATCTATACAATCTCCTTTTCCAGTACTTGATCTGTCCTCATTCTTTTTGAATTTAGCCCTTCCTTCTGTCTTTTCTCCTCTCACATGATCGTATGCAACAACAACAGATTGATTGTCTAAAAGAACTCCTTGTAATCTTCCATACGGGCAAGCTATGATACATACCTGCTCTCTAAACCAAGTAAATACAAAGTAGAATACAGCTGTAAAAATGACCAACGAGATTAAGGTACTTAAATGATCTAAAGGAGACGAAGTGATATAACTAATCAACTTGTCACTGCCGATCAAATAAGCCAAAAATACATTGGCTATTAGGAATGAAATGATCCAAAAGATGGTCCATTTCAACAACCTCTTCCTGATCTTCTCTGCATTCCATTTTTGTTTTTTTAGTCGTATTTGTTTTCCTCTATCTCCTTCGATCCAATACTCGATTCTTCGGAAGACCATCTCCATGAATATGGTCTGCGGACAGATCCATCCACAAAAGATCCTACCAAATACAACCGTAAATAAGATCACAAAAACTACACCAATGACCATTGAAATCACAAAAAGATGAAAATCTTGAGGCCAAAATGGGAATCCGAAAATATTGAATCGTCTTTCTAGGACATTAAACAACAAGAACTGATTTCCATTGATCTTGACAAAGGGTGCAGCGAATAAAAACGCCAGCAGAAAATAACTCACATACTTTCTGTAGGTATAGAATTTTCCACTGGGTTTTTTAGGAAACACCCAAGATCTTTTACCATCATCATTAATGGTTCCGATACTATCTCTAAACTTTTCGTTTACGGGTGTCTCCATTACAACTATTAAAACTAACTAGACTACTAATTCTATTCTTCTTCCCAAAGATCTCCTTCTGCCTTCTTTGGGTTGGCTGGTGTTGTCCCTTGTAAAGACAATACATAACTAGCCACTTTTTCAATATCAGTAGATTTCAAAGTGCTTTTCCAAGCAACCATTCCTCTACCTGTTCTACCTCCATTAGAGATCGTTGTGAATACATTTTTCATACCTCCACCTAATATCCAATACTCATCGGTTAGGTTGGGTCCTGTATTTCCACCTCCGTCTTTGACGTGACAACTTGCACAATTCAAATTAAACACAGCTCTACCTCTTTTCAACGAAGCATCATCCGTAAGAACTTGAGCCGTTTCTGCAGTAATTAAAGTAACTGCTCCACTCGCTTTCTTCTCTTCCAATTGCTTTTCAGCATAGGCTACCTCTTCTAAATATTCTTCAGCCTGAGTGTAATCTCCAACAACATGGAATCTCACTAAATAAATTGCTCCGAACAGAATAGTACCGTAGAACAGATACAGCCACCAAGGCGGAAGAGAATTATCTAACTCTTTAATTCCATCGTAATTATGATCAAGAATAATCTCTCCTTCTTCTTCTATCTCTTTAGACTTGGTCCATTTCTTCATTAACTCTTTGAACCACGCCCATTTATCTATCGTTTCTGGGTCGATACCTTGTTTCTCTAACTCAAGCTTTTCCGCTTTCTCGATGGAAACTACATTCAACACCTCTTTTAAGATAATCATGGTTACTACCCCTACAATGATTACCCATACCAAGGGGTTCTCATAAATATCAAAAGGGTTTTCATAGGATATCAAGGCGACGTGCAAGGCGATCAGTGCCGCAAACAAGCACAAAACATATATAATTGATTGAAAATAATTTTTCATGGTTTTACAGTTTTATGTGTTCATCTAAAGGGATTCTACTAACCTTATTGATATAATCTTTCTTTGCGGTAAACACCCACCAAAAAAGCAGCACAAAAAAGGTGAAAAAGATAACTAAGGATATCAAAGGATAAATTTCTATTCCTGTGATCGTTTCTAAATGACTTTTTACAAACTTCAACATAACTTTATTCTTTATTTCCTGATTGATCTTCTACGTTCTTCAGCTTGATATCTGTACCCAATCTTTGCAGATAGGCGATCAAGGCGATGATCTCACGCTCCTTTAAAGGAACAAACTCTTCTCCTAGCTCTTTTTTCTCTTGTTCGAAGGATTCTCTGATCGCATCAACAGTGTATAAACTAGTTTCTATTTTTAGAGCCTGCTCTTGCATGCTCTTTCTTGCATTGGCAATATCTTCTTCTGTATAAGGAACTCCTAGAGTAACCATCGCTTGCATTTTAGCTTCAGTCTTAGGCATATCATGCTTATCTCTGATCAACCATTGATAGGCTGGCATAATAGATCCTGACGAGGTACTTTGTGGGTCATACATATGATTGAAGTGCCATGCATCATTATACTTACCTCCTACTCTTAAAAGGTCTGGTCCGGTACGTTTACTACCCCATAAGAATGGATGATCATAAACATACTCTCCCGCCATAGAATATTGCTTGTTCTTGGTCCAATCATAACGTTCTACCTCACTTCTAAAAGGACGGATCATTTGAGAGTGACATCCCACACATCCTTCTCGGATGTATAGATCTCTTCCTTCTAATTCTAATGGTGAATAAGGTTTCACACTACTGATAGTAGGTATATTAGAATCGACTAACAGAGTAGGAATGATCTGTACAATACCACCAATTAAGATCGCAATCGTTGCATAGATGGTCAATTTTACTGGCTTTCTTTCTAACCAAGTATGATATCCTTCTCCTTTTAATCTTCTCTTAGAAACTTTTGCTAAAGCTGGTGCCTCTGCTAATTCATCGGATACTTTAGATCCGGATCTCACAGTCATTACCACATTATACAACATTACTAATGCCCCGAGTACAAATAAACTACCACCAATAGCTCTCATCCAATACATTGGAATGATCTCCTTTACTGTGTCTAAGAACGTATACAATACTTTTCCTTCCTCATTAAATTCTTTCCACATTAAGGCTTGTACGAAACCAGCTACATACATCGGTAATGCATACATAATGATTCCCAAAGTTCCTATCCAGAAGTGGAAATTGGCCAAAGCTCTTGAGAATAATTTCGTCTTGAATAATTTCGGAATCAACCAATAGAGCATACCAAAGGTCATGAACCCATTCCAAGCCAAAGCTCCTACGTGCACGTGGGCAATTACCCAATCACTAAAGTGTGCAATGGCATTCACATTCTTTAAAGAGAGCATGGGTCCTTCAAATGTGGCCATACCGTAACCTGTGATGGCGACTACCATAAATTTTAAAACTGGATCTGTCCTTACCTTATCCCAAGCACCACGGAGCGTTAACAATCCATTGATCATACCTCCCCAAGACGGTGCGATCAACATTACAGAAAATGCAACACCTAAATTTTGCGCCCAATCTGGTAATGCAGAATATAATAAGTGGTGAGGTCCTGCCCAGATATAGATAAAGATCAACGACCAGAAGTGTACAATAGATAATCTGTAAGAATATACAGGTCTATTGGCTGCCTTAGGAACAAAATAATACATC
>CAZDKB010000057.1:0-16090 GCA_964505885.1 uncultured Flavobacterium sp. | reverse complement strand
TCTGTTCTGACCTTCATAAGAAGGGGTAACTGTTGGATATTTCGATAAGATCTCGGGCATGATATCATTTTCTATTTCAAACATGATATCTGTTGCACTGGTTTCTTTCACATCCTTGATATCGGCAGATACTTGAATTTCTCTTCTTCCTTCTAAATGGTTGATGGCTACATCTCCACGAGAGATTTCATAGTTAGCTACTTCTTTTAAAGGAACTCGATCTCCGTTTGGCGCTAAGATCCTCATATCGTCAAGATTGTTTATTGAAGATCTATCAGAACGCTTATAGCGCACCCAAACTCGAATTTCATCCTGTCCTCTTTGGAATCGCTGTGCTTGAGCTCCAAAGAAAGCAGATCTTACTTGAGACATAACATCTCTGAGGTTTAACCCAAGAGCATATGCCGTCTCATTCAATTGCAATCTGATCTCTTTGATCCCTGCAGGATCATTATCCGTAACATCTTTTAAAAGGTCATTATTGAGTAGGGTCTGTTTCAATTCGGCTTTCACAGCTTTTAACTCAGAGATATTATTTCCCAAGAGCGATACGGAAACCGGACTTCCACCAAAGTTTCCTCCACTACCAAAAACCAAACTTTCTACGCCAAATACAGGCCCTACAGCTTCACGAATCTTGTTTGTGACAAGTCGAGAAGTAATTTCATTCGGACGTTCTTCACCGGGTAATAGATTGATTCTTAAAGTAGCCGCTGACGAACCTGGCCCGATATCTCGGATCATATTCTTCACCAAATGACGATCTCCTTCAATACGACCTGAGTATTCGTTATTGAGTTGATCGGTCACCGCAATAGCTTTATCTTCAATATAAGTGATGATACTATCCGTTACTTTTTCATTAGTTCCATTTGGCATGTTCAAAGTAATTGTAACCTGATCACTTGCGATCTGAGGGAAGAAGGCACCACGGATGATTCCTCCACCGAAACTTCCAACGGTTAAGATCAAGAATACAATGAATAAGCAGAAGGTAAACAGTTTGTTCTCTAAAGAGAATTTTAATACCGGACTGTATAATCGGTCTCTCAGCCATGCCATGATCTTTTCACCAAGAGCATTGATCAATCGTAACTTTGAAAAAGCATTTTGTAAAAGACCTGCAATTCCAAATTTTTGTTTTTTGTCTTGTTTTCTTAGAGCCTTTGAATGTGCAAGGTGAGCAGGTAATATAATCAAGGCTTCTACCAAGGAAACGATGAGAGTTAACATAACTACCACTGATACTTCTCCAAAGAATTCTCCAATCCTTCCATCTAAAAATAAGAAGATCGCAAAGGCTAAGATGGTTGTGATAATAGCCGACAAGATGGCCGGAAGAACCTCCATAACACCATCGATTGCTGCTGTTTCGGGGTCTTTCCCTTTTTCGTAATGCTGATATATATTTTCGGCAATTACAATTCCGTCATCAACCAGAATACCAATAACGATGATCATTCCAAACAAGGAAAGTACATTGATGGTTACATTAAAATACCCCGCGAACATAAACATTCCCAAGAAAGCAATAGGTAATCCGAAAGCCACCCAGAAGGCAAGCCTAGTATTTAAGAAGAGTGATAAAAATGCGAGAACTAAAAGTATTCCAATGAAGGCATTTTCTGCAAGTAGGTTTGTTCTTTGAACTAAAGTAGTAGAAAGGTCTCTGACTACGTTCAAGCGAACATTGTCATATTTCTGGTTAAAGTCTACTATGTATTCTTTGGCTTTCTCAGCAGAAGAAATAAGGTCTTCTGTATTTGTACTAGTGATCGTAACGTTTATAGAAAGGTTCTTATTGAAATAATTGGAATTTGGTGTTTCAGAGAACTGATCTTTCACTTCGGCAACATCTTTCAATCGAATAATCCTTCCTGAAGCATCAGATTTTACGATTAGATTGCTAAGTTCATCAGCATAATAGGACCTAGAATTCGCACGAATCAGATATTCTTCAGCTTCGGTTTTAATGGTTCCACCCGTCGTGATTAAGCTAGAACTATTCACTGCCTGAGAGACTTCAGCAAAGGATAGGTTATATGCTAAAAGACTATTTTCATTAATGGCGATTTCAATCTCTTCTTCAGGATACCCTGAAATTTGGATTTGCGAGATCCCATCGATTCCTCTTAAATCATTTTCAACCTGTCTTCCTATTTGTTTTAAGGTTGCCAATGGTATATTATCTCCACTTACAGAAAAAGTGATGGTGGGTCTTAAGGCTTCTTGTTTCGCAACAATAAGAGGTTCCATTCCTACAGGAAATGAAGGTACCCGATCTACTGCATTCTTTACTTCCAATAGCATAAAATCGATATCCTTACCTTTTTCGATCTCTACATTGATGCTACCACTATTTTCACGAGATGTAGAGGTTACTCTTTCTACACCATTTAATCCTTTCAGATTGTCTTCAATCTTTAATATGATACCTTCTTCAACCTCTTGTGGAGAAGCACCAGGATAGGCAACAGAGATGCTAATGTTCTTAGAATCTACTAACGGGAAAAATGAAGATTTTAATTTGAACCATCCTATGAGTCCAAATACCAAAAAGGCAAGTATCACTACATTAACAGCGACGCTATGTCTAATAAAATAAGCTACAACCTTTCTCATTATTTTGAATTTTGATCGGACTTAGCTTTTTCTGTTTTCACTTCAGACAAAGGTTTTACCTGCATTCCGGCATAAGCACCCGGAACGGGTTTCGATAATATGGTGGTGCCATCCGGAATGTTCTTTAAAACAACGTTCTTATCAGAGAAGAATACCGGATTCACATTGATGAGATCTAAAACAGTATCTCTTACCACAAAGATCTGATCTCCATCTTGCAAGAGACTTCTACTGATCTCAATCGCATTTTCTTCGTTCTTAGCTTCTAAATTTGCTTCTAGGAACATCCCTTCTTTTAGATTCTTGCTTTTTACTTCAATAAATGCGGTGATCGTCTGTGTTGTTGCATCAACGTTTCCATTCACTCTAGAAACGGTTCCGGTGTAAGATTGGGTATTTTCAAGATCATTTAATTGAACTTTCTCACCTACTTTTAACAATCCTGCAAACGATTTACCCACAGCAACTTCCATTTCGTAGATTCCTGGATCTATAAATTCTCCTAACTTCTGACCATTTCTAATCAGTGTACCCTCCGTTACTAAAGCCTCCACCAAGATTCCATCAAAGGGAGCTGTTAAGGAGTATTTAGTCAATCGTTGTTCTAAGTTCTTGACGTTATAATAACTTGAAACGATTCCTCTTCCTGAAATAAAGAAGTTTTCCTTTTCATTGCTCATTTTTGGCAATACTGGAGTAGGTTTACTCAAGTCGAACCCATCTAAGTACTTTTTCCATTTAGGATAAACATCTGGGAAATCCAGACGGAGATCTGCCATGATTGAGGTTATTGAATTGTATAAATTACTTTTCGCGGACTGAACAGTGGCATTATATTCTGATTCATCGATATTGATGAATACCTGACCTTCAGAATAACGTTGACCCGGTTTAAATAGTTTTGATCCAGGTCTAAAAATGCCTTGAACCTCAGAATAGATCTCTACTCTTCTTTTAGCTGTTAAGTTTCCATTTGCAGGAATAACGATAGGCACAGAGCCGTTTTGAACCTTCTGAACAAAAACTGATTTGATTACTTTTTTTGGAGTGGGTCTTTTTCTGTTATTACTATCGATGATCAATTTTGCAATAAAAACAGATGCCAATACTATGACGAGTCCGAAGACCCCTAAAAATGCTTTTCTCATTTTGGTTGGTTAGAATACTATTTTGCAAAATTAGTTCAAGCCTTAACGAAAACTGTTAAATAAAACCTAAAGTCATGTGGGAATTACGAAGTAAAAACTATGTCAATTAAAGAGTGAAAGCCCTTTAAATGAAGTGTTCAAGGATTAGGTACTTGAAATAAGTGTTTTGTTTACTTCAAGGAATTTCAATCTTTTTTAAATTTAAGCTTCGAGGATATTGATATTTAATTATCTTTAAGCGTTGATATTCATATCATTAAACTAAAAACTACAATCTAAAAAACCCTTACGCATGAAAAAAGACTACTTATTTAAATTTTTTCTATTCTTAATTCCGATTTCAGCTTTTTCACTTTTATCATTTTCTGGTGGAGTAGGAGGAGCAAGAACGGGTTCTCCAGGAGACGGAGGAACCACATGTACTATTTGTCATGCTCCTGGAGCTGATTTTGGCGCATCCGCTATTATTACATCGAATATTCCTTCGACTGGATATGATGTGGACACGGATTATTCTGTGACTGTAACCGCAACTTCATCTGCCCCTGGACATGGTTTTTTGTTAACTGCTGAGAGACTCAGTGATAACGGGAAAATTGGACAGTTCACCGCACCAGATTCTAATACACTTGTTCAAGATGGCGGTAGCAGAATTTCACATGCAAATCGCAATAATGCTACTTGGACTTTTACATGGAGATCACCATCTACATTGCAAGGTCAAGTTCGTTTTTATGCATCTGTCAATGCGGTAAATAATAATGGTTCTAATGGCGGTGATCAAGTGGTTACAGCAGTTTCGGATATATCGAATGCCTTAGGAACCAATGATTTCCAAGCCTTAGATTTTAATATGTTTCCAAATCCTTCAACAGATTTTGTAAATATTCAATTATCATCAGGAACTACCCAAGCGCAGGCCGGAATCTATGATTATCGAGGGAGACTTATTAGTACTAAAGTGATCACTGAAACAGATCAGCAAATGAATGTCAGTAATTTGGCCTCAGGAATTTACATTATTCGTGTGAGCACGGATACCAAATTAGGAGCAAAGCGCTTTATCAAAAATTAAGATAAATTTCTAAAATATTTACCCTGACAGTTATCGTCAGGGTTTTTTTTATGTCTTTTTTCAATTACATTTGAAGTGCAATTCTTCATAAGAAAACTCATGAATTACATTTTATTTGACGGAGACGTGAGAAACGCTCTTTTACCATTTACATATACAAGACCGGTTGCAGATATTAGAATAGGAATTCTTACTCTGAGAGAGAAATGGGAGAGAAGACTAGGACTTACAACTACCACGATTACAGAAGAGTATTTGGAAGAGAAATACCCGATGGTAGAAATGGATGAAAATGTAATGATCCATGCTTCATTTTTGCCTACAAAAGAGCTGATTGACAAGGTTAAAGGATTATCTGAGAATCAAGCAATCTTTCAAGGAGAAGAGGTCATAGCCTTTTTTACTTCAGGAACACAAGAAGAAGTTGATTTTGAGACTTACGAACAAATTGAATTCGAAGGAGAACTCTTAAGGGTATGTAATACCTGGGATATTTTTTCTTTGAATAATCAAGCAATTCAGCAAGACTTTGAGTTGCTTACGGAAGGAAGAAAATCTCAACCTATCCCTGAAGGAACGAGATTTCTTAATAAAGAGAATATTTTTATTGAAGAAGGAGCTGAGATCAACTTTGCGATCCTAAATGCTTCTAAAGGTCCGATTTATATTGGTAAAGACTCCTTAATTATGGAAGGCAGTATTGTACAAGGACCCTTTGCGATGTGTGAGCATGCTGTTTTAAAGATGGGAGCAAAAATATATGGTGGAACTACCTTGGGACCTTATTGTAAGGTAGGAGGCGAGGTTAATAACTCGGTTTTATTTGGTTATTCGAGTAAAGGGCATGAAGGGTTCTTAGGAAACTCTGTCTTAGGCGAATGGTGTAATCTTGGAGCTGATACAAATACCTCTAATCTAAAGAATAATTATGCTGAGGTGAAACTATGGAATTATGAAACGGGAAGGTTCGCAAGAACTGGCTTGCAATTCTGTGGTTTGATGATGGGAGATCATTCTAAGTGTGGAATCAATACCATGTTTAATACCGGAACCGTCATAGGTGTGAGTGCTAATATCTATGGAAGTGGTTATCCACGTAATTTTGTTCCTTCTTTCAGTTGGGGAGGAGCCTCTGGTTTTACAACCTATCAATTAAAGAAGGTTTTTGAAGTAGCTGATGTAGTAATGAAGCGAAGAGATACTGAATTGTCTATTGAAGATCAGAATATCTTAGAGGCCGTCTTCGAACAGACGAGTCAGTATAGAAACTTTTAAATGAACTTTTAGTAATAGAAATAAAAAAAGCCTTGATAATTCAAGGCTTTTTCATTGTCGCAATAATTCTAGTTTCTGCTTCTTACGCTTCCAGAACCAACAGATTTTGTATTGATCTTTGGAGGGTTTCCTTTGTAATAGATACTTCCAGATCCTGCTACTGTAGCGTTGATAGCATCTTTAACTGTAATTCTAATATCTCCAGAACCTGCGATACTCGCTTTAACGGTGTTCACGGAAAGTTCATAAGCTTTAATCGTTCCAGATCCTGCGATAGATCCTTTCATATGGTCAGCTTTCCCAGACAATTTGATATTTCCAGATCCTCCAATAGAGCTTTTTACATCTGTGGCGTCAATATCTAAGGTAATGTTTCCAGATCCTCCAAGGCTCACGTCTAAGTATTCAGCTTTAATCTTGGTTTTTGCGGTCACATTTCCAGAACCTCCTAAAGAAACCTTTTCTATGTCCTCTACAGGAACCGTAACAGTTAGTCTGCGAGTGGTTTTTAAGTTGATTCCTTTTTCAACTTTAATTTTTAGGGTTCCTCTAGATACCTCTGTTACAATGTATTCCATTAGATTTTCTTCACCTTCGATAGTAACTTTTCCCTCTTTTCCTTTTACTAAGATCACATCGAAGAACCCTCCAACGCTCACTCCGTCATAGTCACCAGTGCTTCTATTCTCTGTCGTGACGTTTCCGTTTCCTTTTACTCTTTTGTTGCCCCACCAGCTTTGTGCATCCACAGACAAAGTAAGTGTTAAAACAATTGCTGTTATAAGTAGTTTTTTCATGTTCATATTATTGGTTTAAAAGTTTTGATTAATTTTCGTTAAATGTTACGCTTCCGTATTCAGATCTGATATTGATCTTCGATCCAGAACCAGATTTTCCATAGGTTCCTTCATAGTATTTCTTAGAATTCTTCTCCATGCTCTTACGCATATCGATCTTGCTATTATTTCTTTTGAATCCAGCATATTGCAGTTCAACAACAAAGTCGAAACTTGTTCCTGGTTCTATTCCAATTTTGATTCCAGCGAATTCACTGTTGATATCTACAAGTTCAAAACCATTTGCCAGATTTTTCACTCTGATCGATCCATAGTCTGAAGAGATTACTAAGTTCTTAGTGATCGTTCCAAATTTTAAGCCTGTATAATCACCAGATCCTTTAACGCTATTCGCTTTTTCTACTTCGATACCTCCATAATCTGCGCTGAAGTCTAATGTACCCAACTCTTTGAATCGGATATTAGAATAATCTGTGCTTAAGTCTACATCTTGAGCTTTGTCAACTGTCAAACGAGAATAATCAACATTTATATCTCCGTCTTTCATAGATTCTATGCTAGATGATTTGCAATAGTCCAGGCTAATAGTAGAATTATCTCCTTTTAGATCTCCTATTTCTATTTTACCATAATCACAACTGATATCTGCCGATCCTTCTAATTCGTCCAATCGGATCTCACCATAATCATTGTTCAATTTCACATTATTGCTTATCGGCATTTTTATCTTGTAATTGATAGAATAAGAAATGTTCTTTCTTTTCTTCCAAATAGACCAGTTGTTCTTGGTGCCAATTCTAGTTCTTGCAGTAACTAAACTAGAAGACCCCTCAAAATCGACCGTGATCTTTTCAAGTCTGTCTTCTACGTCATCCATGTCATTTCCTTTTACAGAAATCTCTACATCAATTTCGATTCGATCTTGATTCCAAGAAGTTACATTTATGTCTCCATACTTGTTATAAACTTCTAAAGTAGCGTCGCTATTTACGCCAAATGATTTACTGATTGACTTACTTTTCTCGTGCTTTTTTTTCTCAATCCCATTGTTTGCTAGAACAATTGTTGGAATCAAAAACAAAAGAAGTGTGATCTTACATAATTTCATCGTCGAAAGTATTTTGGTTTTTAATTAATTCAATTTGTACAAGAGTGTTTTGAAGAATCTCGATTCGCTGTTGATAATTTTGGATCATTTCATTGATCACTTTTCTTTGCTCACCGTTATTATTGATCTCTTCGATAAATGCTTTATAATCGTCCTCTAATTCTTCGATCTTTTCCAAGGCTTTCTCAATGATTTCCTCAGTTTCTAAACTTCTACTTTTTTCAAGTTCTTTGATTTCGTAATTAATGGTATTCACGAAATAGTTTTCTACTTCTGCCATTTTATCAGACACACCACTTAAACTAGCATCTTCTGGTTGCATTTGCTGTCCGATAAAGATTCCCATGGCAAGAATAATTGAGGCTGCAATACTCATCCATCTCCAAGAAGTTCTCTTTTTTGGTTGATTTCCTTGTAGTTTCTTTTCAAAACGTTGGAAATGTCCAGAATGTGGCTCATGAAAATCGAAATCATTTTCAGAGAAAAAGTCATGTAATTTATCTTCCATACATCTGTGTATTTGGAGTGTCTTCTAATAACACTTGTTTTAATTTTTTCTTGGCTCTGGATATGGTTGTTCGAACATTTTCATTCGTATATCCCATAATTTGAGCGATCTCATCGTAGTCGTAACCTTCGATCAAGTTTAAAGTAAGCAACAATTGGTAATTTTGCTTTAACGTATTGATCTTGTCAACCACTCTATTTGCTTTTAATGATGAATAATCGATGCCTTGTTCTTCTACCTCGTAACTAGGAATTACATCCATTTTTACTTCATCATATCTATTGTTTTTCTTTAATTGTGTTAAACTCTTGTTCACCACGATTCTCTTTAACCATGCTCCAAAGGCAACTTCTCCTTTGAAGGAATCCAACTTAGTAAACGCAGTAAGAAAAGCTTCCTGCATAATATCTTCGGCTTCAAACTCATCTTTCAAAATTCTGAATGCAGAATTATACATGGCTTTATAATAGCCTTTGTAGATCTGCATCTGAGCGTTTTGATCAGATTGTTTACAGCGTTCGAGTAGTTGGTTAATATGTTGGTTTCGAGCTTCCAAAGAAACAATTCTATACTAGAGACAATGGGTCTTTCTGTTTGTGACAGTTTTCTAAATAAAGTTAGATAAATTTTCAAGTTTTTTTAGGACTACTAAAAATGTACTTGGCATAACAATTGAACTCGTAGAATGAACTCAATAGTTCAGATGATTCTAAATTATTGATTTTCAATTTTTTAATTAAATAAGAAAAGATATTTTGCTTTCTTTGTAAAGATTGCAATGTCAGATTGACAGATATAAATATATGAGTAAGTCAAAAATAGTCACATTAGACAGTTTGTCGCTATCCAATATTTTGAACGAGGATTCAGAATTGATTCCTTTGATGACTCCCGAAGACGAGGAGTTGATCAATAGTGAAGAGGTTCCTGCTATATTACCAATCCTTCCCCTTAGAAATACGGTTCTTTTTCCTGGAGTGGTGATTCCCATCACAGCAGGAAGGGATAAGTCCATTGAATTAATCAATGATGCAAACAAGGGAGATAAGGTTATTGGAGTGGTTGCCCAGAAGAACGAGGAGATTGAGGAGCCTACCAAAGATGATATTTATCAAACCGGAGTCGTTGCTCAGATCTTACGAGTACTGAAAATGCCTGATGGTAATACTACCATCATTATCCAAGGAAAGAAACGATTTGAGATCTTGGACATGATCCAAGATCAACCTTATTTGAAAGCTACAGTAACAGAGGCATTAGAGGATAAGTTTGTAGATGATACAAAAGAGTTTGATGCGATCATTGATTCTATCAAACAACAAGCTTTAGAAGTGATCAAAGAGAATCCTATGTTGCCTTCTGAAGCATCATTTGCAATTAAAAACATCCAGAGTGATTCTTTCTTGGTGAATTTTATCGCTTCCAATATGGACCTTTCTGTGCTTCAAAAACAAGTGCTTTTAGAGAAGGATAGTTTAAAGGAAAGAGCTCTTTTAGCTTTAAAGAATCTGAACAAAGAATTACAAAAGCTTCAACTGAGAAATGATATTCAATCAAAAACTAGATCTGATCTAGATCAGCAGCAGAGAGAGTATTACTTAAATCAGCAATTAAAGACTATCCAGGAAGAATTAGGAGGAACATCCAATGAAGAAGAGTTGGATGAAATGAGAGTCAAAGCAAAATCCAAAAAGTGGACGAAAGAAGTTGCAGAGGTTTTTGATAAAGAGTGGAATAGACTCAGAAGAATGAATCCTCAAATGGCAGAATATGGTGTTCAAAGGAATTACCTTGAACTCATGTTAGAGTTGCCATGGGGAGAATACACCAATGATAAATTTGACCTTAAGAACGCTCAAGGAATTTTAGATAGAGACCATTTTGGTTTGGAGAAAGTAAAAGAGCGTATCATCGAGCACTTAGCTGTTCTGAAGTTAAAAGGAGATATGAAGTCTCCAATTATCTGTTTATATGGACCTCCAGGTGTGGGTAAAACCTCTTTAGGGAAATCCGTAGCAGAATCATTGGGAAGAAAATATGTAAGAATGTCTTTGGGTGGTATGAGAGATGAAGCAGAGATCCGAGGACATAGAAAAACATACATTGGGGCAATGCCTGGAAGATTGATCCAGAACTTGAAGAAAGCAGGAACATCTAATCCAGTTTTCGTATTAGACGAGATCGATAAACTAGGTCAGAGTCATCAAGGAGATCCAACTTCTGCAATGTTAGAAGTATTGGATCCTGAGCAGAATACAGAATTCTATGATAATTATTTAGAAGTAGGTTATGATCTTTCTAAAGTCTTATTTATCGCAACTGCTAATAATATAGGACAGGTTCCATGGGCGTTGAGAGACCGAATGGAACTGATCAATGTTACGGGATATACCATTGAAGAAAAGGTTGAGATCGCCAAAAGACACTTATTGCCAAAACAGCTAAAAGAACATGGATTGGAAGGCAAAGATCTTAAATTAGGTAAGGCTCAAATAGAAAAGATTGTTGAAGGATACACTCGTGAATCTGGGGTAAGAGGATTAGAAAAGAAAGTTGCTAAGGTGGTAAGATATGCAGCTAAGTCTATTGCTTTGGAAGAAGAGTACAACATCAAACTCACTGATGATGATATAGAAACCATCTTAGGTGCTCCAAGGCTAGAAAGAGATAAATATGAAAACAATGATGTTGCTGGAGTCGTAACCGGATTGGCTTGGACCAGTGTTGGTGGTGATATTTTATTTATCGAATCTATCCTTTCTAAAGGAAAAGGACAGTTGAGTATTACAGGGAATCTAGGAACGGTTATGAAGGAATCTTCCACGATAGCTATGCAATACATTAAAGCGAATGCTGAGGAATTTGGGATCAATCCTGAAATTCTAGACAAGTACAATGTGCATATTCACGTCCCTGAAGGAGCAACACCTAAGGACGGTCCGAGTGCAGGGGTGACCATGTTAACTTCTTTGGTATCTGTTTTCACTCAAAGAAAAGTGAAAAATAGACTGGCTATGACTGGTGAGATCACCTTAAGAGGTAAGGTTTTGCCGGTAGGTGGGATCAAAGAGAAGATTCTTGCTGCGAAGAGAGCTAATATCAAGGAGATCATCTTGTGTGCTGATAACAAAAAGGACATAGATGAAATCAAAGAGAGTTATCTGAAAGGTCTAACTTTCCACTATGTAACGGAAATGAGCGAAGTAATAGACATCGCGCTCACAAAACAAAAAGCAAAGAATGCTAAGAAATTAGTTTAAAAAAAAGGCCACTCTTAGAGCGGCCTTTTTTATTATTTCATCTTTTCAACCTTTTGAGAAATAAACAAACTAAACAAGACAAAACCGGTAAAAGCATAGAATCCAAATAAAAGCCCTGAATTGTTTGTAGTGAGTATTGCAGACGAGTTTGTAAGGGTTTGTAATTGATTCAATTGCTCAGTAATTAAGCCGTCAAATCCTAAGTAGGCCATGAACAAGGCGATCACAAAAACATCAGCCATTGACCATTTTCCAGTTTTAAAGGTTAGGAAATTGATCACCGAGTTATTTCTAAGTTTATTACTAAAGATAAATCCTAAGGACGAAAGAAGTTTAGATACCGGGAATAATACACTAAACAGTAGAACTAAAATTCCTACAAAGATCAAATCATAACGTCCTTGAGAAATCATAAGATCAACTACTTCCATGATACTTTTGCTCTTATAGAATAAGATCTGATTTTTAAATTGAATCGTTTCTCCTAAAAAAGGGAAGTTCAATTCCTCAATTCTCGCATCAATGGCGATCATAGGCAAGAATACTCCTAAGGCAAGTAATAAAACACTATATAAGGTAAATCCAAGGTATTCTAGTTTTGTTTTATTCTTCAAGAAAAGAAGAAGTAGAAAAGAGATCAAACCCAATCCGAATAAACTGTAGTAATAGGTGTTTTTGTTTGTGTTGTTCTCTTCTATTTGAGCATCGATGATAGAAACAGTGTCCATTTTATCAGAACCTTCATACATACTGATTAAATTGTTCATAACTGTATAATCGGTAGCTAAAACTGTATCCTGAGTGTATTTATCTATTTCTCCCTCAATATATTTTTTAAGCATTTCCTGGCTCCCTCCTTGAGTTAGAAAGTTATAGATCTCATCTGTAAATATGGGAATGTCCTTTTTTACTTGCTCGAAAATTCCTGCAAATGATGAAATACTTCGCTTGAGTAAATTTGAGAAACCACCTCCTTTGTTTTCTTCGTAATATCGAACTTCAAATTGATCTACAGCTTTTACTAAGAATGCCGAGATCTCCTTTTTCATTGCGGCTTCATCCGTATTCGCTAGATTGAAATCATTCATTTTCTTCGCGATCATATCAGAAAAAACAGACTTCCATTCGTCTACATTAAATAGACCGTATTTAATGTCTAATAACTCGACCTTATGATCTTGTAGAGTTTGATTTTGTTTTTCTTGCTGATATATTTTAAAGCCAATAAATGAAGAGGCAGCCAGAATGACTACCAGAATAATAAGTCTGAAAGCTTTCATTTGGTTTTATTAGTTTACTTAGTCTTAAGACTAGTGAAGTTCAATTTTGTTACTGATCTAGTCCATTTTGTGCAAATGTACATCCATTTGAGGATATGGAATATTCAGTCCTTCTTTATCAAATTCGTTGTAAACTTTCTCGTTCATATCAAAGAAGACTCCCCAGTAATCTTCAGCTTTGACCCAGGCTCTCACTGCAAAATTAACCGAACTATCACCGAGTTCAGCTAGACCAATGAATAAGGCAGGATCCTTTAAAATTCGTGAGTCTTCTTCCACTAGTTTTGAAATCACCTCTCTAGCTGTTTTTACCTTGTCACCATATCCAATTCCGAAAGTCCAGTCGACTCTTCTTAATGGTTCGGTAGAAAAATTTGTCATGGATGAATTTGATAAGCCACCATTAGGTATTATAATCGTTTTATTGTCTGGAGTGGTTAAAATAGTATTAAAAATCTGTATCTCTTTTACACTTCCCATATGACCTTGTGCATCGATAAAATCGCCCACTTTAAATGGTTTAAAAAGCAAGATCATCACTCCGCCAGCAAAGTTTTGAAGCGTACCGGAAAGCGCCATTCCTACTGCCAATCCAGCAGCTCCTAAAATGGCTATAAAAGAAGTCATTTGTATACCTATCATGCCTAGAACACTGATGACAAGCATTACTCTTAGTAAAATTCCGATTAAACTTTTCAAGAAAGGTTTTAATGAATCATCAATTTTCCTACCCTCTAAAATTTTAGAGAAGTTTTTCATTAGAATCTTTATGATCCAAGATCCAATAATAAAAACGAGGATGGCTCCGATAAGTTTGGGGCCATACTCGATGGCCATATCTATAATTTTAGATAAGATATTTTCTATATCCATAGTCAATAATTGTTAGTGTGATTAGAATTCAAATGTTCAACTTTTTCTTAAGAGTTGCAATAAATCCTGGTTTTTTATTCTGGCATACTTTGCCAGATTACATTATAGATTTTCCATTTTCCATTAACCTTACCCAAATGGAAGTAATCAATTCCCCATTCTGCAGTTAATTTTGCGGAAGCTGTCTTGGAGTTGATATCATAGATTTCTATATCTTTTGGAGAGGTTTCAGAGGCATTAGAACCGTCTTTGTTCCATCTTGCTGCTAATGATACCAACTGTGCATGTGACATAGGAAGATTATTTGCAAAAGCTTTTTCTTTGGCATTATACCAATATCCTAGTTTTCTTAGTGTAGTATCAACGCTTCTCATGATTCGAGTTGAGTCTACTTGATACAAGCCTTCTACATAATCGGAAATGGCAGCTTTTACACCTTCATGGTCTTCCTGATTCCATTTTACTTTGGAATGATTCTCTTCAGTATGTGGTTTTTCCTCTTTATTACAAGCGTTAAACACAAAGGCAAATAGAACAAAAAATAGGCTGGTTTTAATAATGGATTTTCTCATGATCTCTGTTTTTGGTTGCTTTAAAGTTAGCAAATAAAACATGCAAATCATTGACTGAGAAGTTTTTGGTATAATTTTAACGTGTCATCAATCGTGTGATCAATATGATATACTGTTTTAATTCTTTCCATGGCATTTTTACCCATCTGAATTCTAAGAGCGTCATCATTCACCAATTTGGAAATGGCTTCACCAATAGCTTTTGAATCTCTTAACGGAACAATGATTCCTGAGTTCTTGTCTATCAATTCTGTGCAACCTCCGGCATTGGTCATCACAATGGGCTTACCAACAGACATGGCTTCGCTAATAGCCCTCCCAAAACCTTCTTCTAAAGATGTTTGAACATAAATATCAACGGATTTCAGAATAGAGACAACATCGTTCCTTCTTCCCAACAGATGAATATTGTCTTTTATCGGAGAATTATTCTTCATATTTTGAAAGAACTCATTATCCGTTTCATCTCCGATCAATATATAATGTACTTTTTTCTCAGTTGATAAATGATGAGAAGACTCTAAAAAGTATTTGGTTCCTTTTACTTTTCTGTGATTGCCTACTAGACAAACGACAATTGCATCTTTATCGATTCCGAATTCGGATAGGTCTTTAGATTTTGAGTTAACAAACCAATCTGGATTATAACCTTTGAATATCCGAACTGCCTTTTCTTTTTTCTTCCCGAAAAGTTGCTTTTGTACATGTGAGTACACAAAATTGCTATTTCCAATAATAGCATCGATATGCGGACTCAAATAAGTGAAATAGGAGGTGGGATCGTACCAATGTAAACTTGTGGATCCAAAATAGATGACAGATTTAACATTTTTGTTCTTAATAGCCGGAATTCCGTTTCTTGCTGATTTTCCGTCTACAAAATGAACTAAGTCGATCTGATGCTTATTTAATAAAGTATCAAAGTCTTCCGTGTATTTTTTGTCAATAGACTTTGAGGGAAAGACCTTTTCTGTTGTTAAAGGAAGCTCTTTTAGAAATGAGGTTACTTCCTCAGAAAAATTCCCAGAAAGTACAATATTGACACCTTTTTTTTGAAGTCCAACTGCCAGCTCTATTTGAGCCTGTTGGGAGACATAGGGTTCATTCCCCTTAATAACGAAAAGGACATTCATTAGAGACTTAGTTTCTTAGCTTCGTCCCAATATACGTCCATTTCTGCTAAACTCATATCAGCCAGCTTTTTTCCACTCTTTTGTGCGGCTTTTTCCAAGTATTGAAAACGCTGTATGAATTTTTTATTAGTGCGTTCTAAGGCGTTCTCTGGATTAACTCCAATAAACCTTGCATAATTGACCATTGAAAACAGTACATCACCAAATTCTGACTCAACTTTATCCTGATCGCCGTTTTTGATCTCTGTATTCAATTCAGAAAGTTCTTCCTGTACTTTTTCCCAAACCTGATGAGGTTCTTCCCAGTCAAATCCTACACCCGCAACTTTATCCTGTATTCTATTGGCTTTCACAACAGCTGGTAAGCTCTTAGGAACTCCTTCTAGAACTGATTTTTTACCCTCTTTAAGTTTCAGTTTTTCCCAGTTCTGCTTAACCT
>CAZDKB010000056.1:0-16504 GCA_964505885.1 uncultured Flavobacterium sp. | reverse complement strand
CTCAACTCTTGCTATTTTCTTTTGGTGATCAAATTTTGTGTCTCTTTTGATCGTATGTCCTCCTTCATATACATCTCGTTTAAAAAGATAAGGCTTAGGTTCTTTGATATCGAAATAAGATTCATAAGTATCTCTTACTTTAAAGAACCAACTGATAATAGTACTTGTTTCTCCGAAACCTTTGGCATGGAAGACCTTCTTGCCGTCTAAGACGGTTTCTTTAAGTTCTAGTGTTGCTGTTCCAGCTTTTAAAAAACCACTGTAACTCATCTTGTATTCTAGCCATTCGCCGCCTTTATATGGCCCATTTTCTTCTTGTGAAAATGAAAATATAAAAGTGAATAGGAGTATGGTTAGAAAAAGCTGTTTTTTCATAGGGGTCAAACTTAAAAAAAATGCATGACAATACATTTCATTGCAAAACAAAAAGCTAACCGAAATGTCTGATTCGCCTATATTTTAACGTTTATTTATCATTTAGAAGGTTCCCCAGGTCTGGAGTTCCTCTTCACTCCACAAATAAGGGTAAAAAATACGACGCTGGTATTTAGGATGTAGATACTTTCTCCAACTACTTCCACCGGTTGCTTCTAGTTCTTTTTCGTTTCCACCAAGATACTTTCCTGCAGCGTTGTAATGAGCCATCACCCATTTTACATTTACGGTGTAATCATAATGTCTCATGGCTTTGATTAGTTCTGGATTCTCCTGCACCTCTTGAGGTAATTGCTTGAACTTCTTAGAAAGGTTGCATTCGTTATAATCCTCCATAAAATCGATAAAATCTCCCATGTATTTCTTATCAAAGAGTTTTATCAAAATGGATTTTTCTCCTGTTTTATGGTTTTTACCGGCAGCTTGCCAATACAAATGATCATAGGCGTTTTTAAACGATGAATTTCTATCAATGGTATCTCTAAATCGAGCATCGATCAGATTGATTAACTCTGTCGAGGCAAACTCTATCTTCCTGTACTGAGCACTTTGAAACCCACTTGCAGGGGTGAGCGTATTTCTGAATTTAAGATATTGTTCTGGATCCATTCCATCTGCCATCACAGAGAAGGAACTACTGAGCATATCAAAATATCTACTGATTCGCATCAGATGCTTTGTAAATTTTTCTGCCGAGATCTCATCGGATTGTGCTACTTGATCTATTTCCCACAATATCATTTTAAACAGGAGTTCATTCACCTGATGATACATGATAAAGACCATTTCATCTGGCTGAGTGGTTCTTGGAGTTTGTAATCCTAGCAGTGCATCCGTTTGAATATAATCCCAATAGGTGATAGGTCTACTCCAAAGCAAACCTTCCAACATAGAATTTAAAGGAACACCGAGTTCGTCATATTTCTCCGTGATTGCTTTTAAAATATCTTCGTTATCCATGGTCGATTGTATCTTGAATGAGAAGTAAAGAGAAAAGAGAAAGAAGAATTATTCAACTTTCTCTTTTAACTTTTCTCCTTACTCTTTTTATAATGTTCCTCTTTTCTGTTGTTCTCTTTCGATAGATTCAAACAAGGCCTTGAAGTTTCCAGCTCCAAATCCTCTGGCCCCCATTCTTTGAATGATCTCAAAGAATAAAGTAGGTCTATCTTCAACAGGTTTGGTGAAAATCTGCAATAAATATCCTTCTTCGTCTGCATCAACAAGAATTGATAGCTCTTGTAGTTTGGATATATCTTCATTCATGATTTCCATATGTTCGCCTAAACGCTCTGGTATCATGTCATAATACGCTTGTGGAGGAGGAGGTAAGAACTCAATTCCTCTCGCTCTTAATTGAGAAACCGTTTCAATAATATCATCGGTAGCCACCGCAATATGCTGGACTCCTTCACCTTCGTAGAAGTCTAAGTACTCTTCAATTTGTGAACGCTTAGCAGCTTTGGCTGGCTCGTTGATCGGGAATTTGATACGTCCGTTTCCGTTACTCATTACCTTACTCATTAAGGCAGAATATTCTGTGTGGATCTGCTTATCGTCAAAAGAAAGGAAGTTTACGAATCCCATAACGTCTTCATACCACTTTACCCATTTGTTCATTTGACCCCATCCAACATTACCTACCATATGGTCGATATATTTCAATCCAACTGGTGTTGGATTGTAATCAGATTTCCATTCTTGGAATCCTGGTAAGAAGGCACCATTGTAATTCTTTCTTTCCACAAACATATGAACGGTTTCACCGTATGTATAGATTCCGGCTCTCACCACTTCACCGTGCTCGTCTTTTTCAACCGTTGGTTCCATAAAAGGTTTTGCTCCTCTTTTGGTCGTTTCTTCAAAAGCACTGCGGGCATCCTCTACCCAAAGAGCAATTACCTTTACTCCGTCACCATGTTTTACAATGTGATCGTTAATAGGTGATTTACTATTTAAAGGTGTAGTCAAAACAAGTCTGATCTTGTCTTGTTTTAATACATAGCTTACAGAATCTGTAGATCCAGTTTCCAAACCTCTATATGCGTGAGATTGAAAACCAAAGGCCGTTTTATAAAAGTGTGCAGACTGTTTTGCGTTACCCACATAAAACTCTACATAATCTGTTCCTAACAATGGAAGGAAGTCTTCAGCTCCTTCGAATATTTTTTCTAAACCGTAGTTTACTGATTTTATTTCTTTACTCATGATTTCTGGCCCCTCCTAACCTCCCCATGGGGAGGAACTCTTAACTGGGGTGAGAAGAGTTTAATTATTTATGTTTTTTTATTATAAGATAAGTCATTCTCTGCTTCCTCCCTTTGGGAGGATCGAGGAGGGCTTTTACTCTAACCAAGACTTATAATAGTCTTCATCCGCAATTTTCATTGCTTCTTCAGTTACCTTTAAAGGTTTAAAAGTATCTACCATAACCGCTAATTCTTCGGTTTCTGTCTGTCCGATACTTCTTTCAGTAGCTCCTGGATGTGGTCCATGAGGAATCCCGGCTGGGTGCAACGAAATGTGGCCTGCATCGATGTCGTTTCTACTCATAAAATCACCATCTACATAATAAAGAACTTCATCAGAATCTATATTACTGTGATTGTATGGTGCAGGAATTGCATCTGGATGATAGTCGTACAAACGAGGTACGAAACTACAAATCACGAATGCATCAGTCTCAAATGTTTGATGCACTGGTGGCGGTTGATGAACACGTCCTGTAATTGGCTCAAAATCGTGAATTGAAAAGGCATAAGGATAATTGTATCCGTCGTATCCTATTACATCGAAAGGATGAGAGGCATAAACCATTTCGAAGATCTCATCTTGTTTTTTGATTTTCATCAAGAAATCACCCATTTCATTATAGGTTTCTAATTCTTGAGGCTGACGAATATCTCTTTCGCAAAATGGAGAGTGTTCTAACAACTGTCCGAACCAGTTTCTATATCGTTTAGGAGTATAAACAGGTCTATAGGATTCAACGATAAACAATCTGTTATCTTCAGTATCGAAATCTATTTTGTAGATCATTCCACGTGGAATTACCAAGTAATCTCCATATTTGAAATCAAGATTTCCCATATGAGTTCTTAGTTTCCCAGTTCCGCGATGCACGAAGATTACTTCATCTGCATCCGTATTTTTATAGAAATAATCTTGAGTAGATTGTTGTGGTGCTGCCAAGATGATATTACAATCAGAATTGGTCAGAACTACTTTTCTACTGTCTAAATAATCTGCTTCTGGTTTTACTTGAAATCCTCTGAATCTGTAGGATTGCATGTTGTTGGCTTTGGCAACCTTAGGAGCAACTGAATATTGTTTTTTAATATCGCTGACCATGGTAGGTCTTTGCTCATGGTATAGGTTTGATGACATTCCGTCAAAACCAATTGTACCAAAAAGTTGCTCATAATAAAGACTTCCGTCTTCTTTTCTAAATTGAGTATGTCGTTTAGGAGGTATTTTCCCGAGTTTATGATAAAAAGGCATAATTCAATGTGTTAATGTGTTAATTTGAAAATGTAGCAATGGAAATTGTTACACCGATAAATTGATTCATTGGTCCATTGAAAAACTTACTCGGGGTTTCTTTTTATAAGATCTTTAAGAAGGATTAATAACTCGTTATACATAACTAAGCGCTTTAGAATAACGCTATACAAAAGTACATGAAATTTTTTCATTTTTAATTTGAGCCAAGTAAAATGAAAAAAAATATGGACTAGCGAAGCGATTCTTGAAGCAATTCTAGATTTTGAAGATTTTAGATTGAAAATCTAGAATGTTCTGAAAAAATATAATCAAAAGTGTGAATCAACCTTAACTCTGAGGGGCTAATTCTACTTCCAAACCATCTAATTCTGTGGTGATTGGGATCTGACATCCTAACCTACTATTATCTTCAACATAAAATGCTTCGGCTAGCATTAGGTCTTCATCAGCAGACATTTCTGGAAGTTCGTGATCTGAATTTACATAACATTGACAAGACGCACACATAGCCATTCCGCCGCATACTCCAATAGTTCCTTCTGGAGCTAATTCAAAGGCGCGTACTACCTCCATGAGATTCATAGCCATATCTGTGGGAGCATCAATTTCGTGAAGCACTCCGTCTCTATCTGTTATTTTGATCTTAATATCCGACACTATTCAATCTTTTTAACCACAGCTTTTGGAGCTTCTTTTTTGGTTCCGTCAAATCCTTCTACTCCACCCACAGTGGTATATTTCATGACATATTTTTTGTCTGGAAAGATTCTTTGATATGCACTCTGACACATTAAAGTAGCTTCATGAAAACCACATAAGATCAACTTTAATTTACCAGGATAAGTGTTTACATCTCCAATCGCATAAATTCCGGGTATGTTGGTTTGATAATCTAAAGCGTTATTAACTTTGATCGCATTTTTCTCAATCTCTAATCCCCAATCTGCAATAGGTCCTAATTTAGGAGCCAAACCGAATAAAGGAATGAAATGATCACAAGTCAAATGAATGTTCTCCGTTTTGTTTTGAACAATGCTAACTCCGGAAACATGATCATCTCCATGAATCTCTTTTACCTCGGCAGGAGTGATTAACTTGATTTTTCCTGCATCTTTTAACTCTTGTACTTTGTCTACTGAATCTAAGGCGCCACGGAATTCATTTCTTCTGTGAACCAATGTTACTTCTGATGCAACATCAGTGAGGAAGATAGACCAATCTAGTGCTGAATCTCCACCACCAGCGATTACAACTTTTTTATCGCGATAAACTTCTGGATCTCGAATGATATACTCAACTCCTTTGTCTTCATATTGGGCAATATTGGAAATAGGAGGTTTACGAGGCTCAAAACTTCCTAGTCCCCCTGCAATAGCAACAATGGGTGCATGGTGTTTTGTTCCTCTATTTGTAGTAACTACAAAGGTGCCATCTTCTAATTTATCAATGGTATCTGCTCTTTCTCCTAAGGTAAATCCAGGTTCAAAAGGTTTGATCTGTTCCATTAACCGATCTGTAAGATCTCCGGCTAAGATCTCTGGATATGCAGGGATATCATAAATAGGCTTTTTAGGATAGATCTCAGAACACTGACCTCCAGGTTGTGGCAGAGCATCAATTAAATGACATTTCAGTTTTAATAAACCAGCTTCAAAAACAGTGAATAATCCGGTGGGTCCGGCGCCGATGATTAAGATATCTGTTTTGATCATTCTCTATATGTGATTCCTTACTTCAGGAATTTTTTAAGGTTGTTAGTATCCTACGTTAGGATGTGAAATTGATTTTGTTTTGCGTTAGGCCTGTCTGCCGTCAGGTAGAGATTGAATCAAACTACCATGTAGTGCGACTAGCCCCGACCCGCAGGGGAACGCCCAAAAATACAAGTTCGATTAAGAGTGAAAACTGATTTTTATCAGTTAGTCAATATTAATCACTTGCTCAATGTTGGGAGCGTATTTTTTGATCGTTGCCTCAACACCATTTTTTAAAGTCATTTGGTTTACCGAACAACTGGTGCAAGCCCCTTCTAATTGAACTTTGACAATCGAGTCTTCGATGGATAAAAGCTTGATGTTTCCTCCGTCGCTTCTTAAAAAAGGACGAATCTCAGTCAATGCTTTTTCTACATTTTCTAATGTCTCTTGTGCTGTCATTTTATTTCTTATTTACTGCGCTACAACCACTCATTGTTGTGATTCTAACAACCTCTGTGGGTGGCAAGTTAGCATTTCTTTTTAACAATTCTGATACCATCTCTTTGGTTATATTGTCAAAGGCCTTTTCTAAAGGACTATTGTCTTGTAATGCAACTGGTCTTCCAACATCTCCGGCTTCTCGTATACTTTGAACCAAAGGAATTTCTCCCAAGAATCTGGTATCAATATCTTCAGCTAAATGCTTCGCGCCGTCTTTTCCAAAAATATAGTATTTATTATCTGGCAATTCTTCTGGTGTGAAGTAGGCCATATTTTCTACGATTCCTAATACAGGAACTTTGATGCTTTTTTGCTGGAACATAGCAACTCCTTTCTTTGCGTCTGCCAAAGCAATGTTTTGAGGAGTACTTACAACCACTGCTCCGTTAATAGGTACAGCTTGAACGATAGATAAATGAATATCTCCTGTTCCTGGAGGAAGATCGATCAACATAAAATCTAACTCTCCCCAATCCGCATCAAAAATCAATTGATTTAATGCTTTTGAAGCCATAGGGCCTCTCCAAATCACAGCTTGATTTGGATCTGTAAAGAAACCAAGAGACAACAATTTAACTCCGTAATTCTCTATAGGCTTCATTTTAGATCTTCCTTCAACATTAACTGAAAGGGGCTTTTCTCTTTCTACATCAAACATCAAATGCATAGAAGGACCATAAACATCGGCATCTAATACTCCAACCTTAAATCCCATCTTTGCCAGGGTTGTGGCCATATTTGCTGTGATGGTTGACTTACCAACTCCTCCTTTTCCAGAGGCAACCGCAATGATATTCTTAATATTCGGGATCTCTTTTCCGCGAATAAGATTAGGATCTTCTTGTTTTGGTTTTGGAGCGGTTTTCACATTTACCTTTACATCAATTTTTTGATGAACTTTCTCGTGAATCGCTTTCATCACTTCAACCTCTACCTTCTTTCTTGCCTGTAGTGTTGGGTTTGCAATAATAAGGTCTACGACAACCTCATCTCCAAAAACTACAACATTGGTCACATTCTTATTCTCTATCAATGATTTACCTTCACCGGGTGCAGTTATGGTTTCTAATGCGTTATATATATCCTGCTTCTTAAAAGACATCTGATTTGCTTGTTTTTTCTAAAGTGCAAAGATACTGTGAAAGCTTTAGATTAGAAAGCCTGTAGATTCCAATTATTTATAGGATAATCGAGCGTTCTTATTGAAGTTCTTTCATGGGATCCCAAAACAAATCTTGAAAGTTCTGGATCTGATTCTCGATAACAACTATTCCTTCATTTTCTAATAACTGTTGCATGAGATTGGTTCCTTGAAAATGATGCTTACCGGTGAGTATTCCTTTCCTATTCACTACACGATGTGCTGGGATATCTTCGTGTTTGTGGGAACTATTCATAGCCCAACCCACCATTCTTGCAGATCGTGCAGCTCCTAAATATTTGGCAATAGCACCATAACTGGTGACTCTGCCATAAGGAATGAGTCTTGCGACTTCGTAGACACGTTCAAAAAAATTATCGGATTCTTGAGCCATTTCAAGACGAATTTAATAATTCAGTCTGAATTTGATGTAGGTGATGGCCTTATCTTTCTCTAAATATTGGTGTTCATAGAAAGTTTGGGTCTCTGTAACTTCTTCTGGAGAAGATTTTAGACGATAGACATCATGACTGGCATGCAAAACTTCATGTCCTTCTCCGTGTAAAAGGCCTAAAGTATATCCATGCATAAATTCGCTGTCCGTTTTCAAGTTAACGATACCGTCTTTCTTTAAAATATGATGGTATTTCTTTAAGAAACCTTGATTGGTCAATCTATGCTTTGTTCTTTTATACTTGATCTGCGGGTCTGGAAAAGTAATCCAAATTTCATCAACCTCATTTTCTGCAAAGATAAAATCGATTAATTCTATTTGGGTCCTAACGAAAGCAACATTTGTAAGATCTTCTTCTAAGGCAGTTTTCGCTCCACGCCAAAAACGAGCACCTTTGATATCAATACCTATAAAGTTTTTCTCTGGATTCTTTTGAGCTAGTGCAATTGTGTATTCTCCTTTGCCACAACCAAGCTCTAAAACAATAGGCTTATCGTTTCCAAAAAAAGAATGCCATTTGCCCTTATGAGTAAAGTCGTTAACGACCTCATCTCTTGTTGGCTGAATGACATTTGCAAACGATTCGTTCTCTTTGAAACGTTTCAATTTATTCTTGCTTCCCAAAACTTAGGATTAAGCTCTGTCTTCTGTTCCTTCTTTAATGAATCTACGAGATTCTTTCATCCAGTACCAAAGAAGAATTAAAAGAACAACTAAGAATGCCCAATTGATAGCATTGGAAGTCCACCATCCACCTGGCTCATAAGCCATACCTAAACGCAGACTTTGAAAAGGTGAAAATAATACGTTAGTGAATAAATCTCCGATCCATCTAAAAATATTGAATGCTATCATATCTTGAGTATATTTACTCCGCAAAAATATAAAAAGAAAGCATGCTAGCCAATTTTTTTGGAAAATCTAATCCTGCCAATCTCATAATTATTTTTATTCTGTTTTTGGCCTATTCTACAGGAGCATTTTTCATGGGATATAGTGCTGAAAAAAGCATCATCTGGTTGGTGTCTTTATTGATTGGATTTCTGGTTTTATTTTTCTTTTTCAATTTTATTTTGGGTAAAAACAAATTGACTCTTTACAACTCGTACGGATTCTTATTCTTTGTTTTTCTTTTGGGAGCTTTTCCACAGACTATTTTTGATAGAGATGAACTCTTAATCAATGTGGTGCTTTTGATTATGCTCAGAAGAATCTACAGTTTAAGAACGCCCAAAGACGTTGCGAAAAAAATGTTTGATAGCGGTTTTTGGCTAGCTATTCTCTTTATTCTGAATCCATTCATGGCGATATTCTCAATCCTTATGTACAGTGCAATTGGTTTATTTCAGAAGTTGAACTTTAGAAGTTTTTTCATTCCAATTATCGGTTTTATAACTCCATTAATTGGCTACTTTACCTATTGTTTTTGGATGGATCAAGTTGATGATTTTACCAGGTTGTTCTTTTGGTATACGGATTTTGACTACCGTATGTATGGTCAGAGTAAAATTATGATACCCATGATCATTGTGGGAGTAATGACTCTTCTCTCGATCATCTTTAAAACTCCTAGAGTAATTCAAGTGAGTGGTAATTACCGTAAATTCTGGACCTTGATCATTTTAAACCTGTTGGTGTCAGTCTTGTTTATCTCTATCACAAGAGATAGGAATGGAGCCGAATTATTGTGCGCATTTTTCCCAACAGCAGTAATCTTAACAAATGGAATTGAAGGATTTTCAAGATCTTTTTTTCAAGATTTGATCTTAGGACTTTTTGCGTTGATGCCTGTGGTTCTATTTATAATTTAGGTCCGAATGCTAAATCTCCGGCATCTCCTAGACCAGGAACGATATATCCTTTTTCATTGAGGTCATTGTCAATATCGGCGATCCAAAGTTGTGTATTTTGAGGTAAATGCTGTTTTACAAACTCTATCCCCTTTTTAGCACCAATTACAGAAACTAGGTGAACTTGTTTTGGCTTACCAAATTTTAAAATGGATTCATAAACGCTGACTAAAGATTGACCAGAAGCTAACATAGGGTCTGCAAGGATCAGTGTTTTTCCATTGAGATCTGGAGAAGCGAAATACTCTACTTTGATCTCAAATTCTTCATCGTTGTTTGGATGGTGTCGATAGGCCGAAATAAAGGCATTTTCAGCATTATCAAAATAGTTTTGAATTCCTTGATGTAAAGGAAGCCCTGCTCTTAGTATTGAACAAATGACTAATTCAGAAGAAATGATATTGGAAACTTTTGAACCTAATACCGTGGGTATATTCTCTTCGCTAAATTCTAGAGCCTTACTTAACTCGTAAGATAAAATCTCACCAATTCGCTCTATATTTCTTCGAAAACGCATGGAATCTTTCTGAATGGATTCATGTCGTATTTCTTTCAAAAATGAATTAAGAACCGAGTTGTTTTTTGAAATGTGATGTACATTCATTTTCTAAAAATTCTCCGAATTTATGGTTATATGAATAAAATTTGTACCTTTCGACTAATCAAAAGTACATGATTTAATCAACTTGTATTGTTAACTTTTTTTAATCAACCAAAAGTTACACAACCAAAACTAAGAAAGAGTCTTTTTTAAGACTCTTTTTTCATTTCTAATATCATTTCTATTTTTTCGATCACCGATTCTGGGGGGATCGATCTCATTACATCTTCGTATCCATCTAACACTTTATTTCCATACACTGAACATGGAATTTTTGGATATTGATTGAGATCCGGCAATATACAATTTGCTTGCTGTTTGTAAGGAGCAAATCCTGCAAAAGGATGTGTAACACCCCATAAAGTGATGGTTTTTACATTTTGAATCGCCGCTAAGTGAGCATTACCAGAATCCATAGAAAGCATAACATCTAAATGAGAGATCAAATTCAATTCTTCTTCGAAGGACATCTTACCCGCAATATTTAACGTGTTCTCAAATGCTCGCTCCCAAGCCTCTAAAATTTCGATCTCCTTTTTACCCCCACCAAATAACAAGACTTTGCCTTTTTTTGAACTTTCTGAAACCACTTCTTTCATTAGGTCTAAAGGATACATCTTACCTTCAAAAGCGGCAAAGGGTGCGATACCAATCCAAGTCTCCGATTTCTCGGAAATTATTGAATTTATTAATGGATTCTTTTCAGGTTCCTGCACCTTATTCAAATCTATAGAAAAACCAACCTTGCTGAAAACATCAGCATATCTCGCAACTGTTGTTTTTAACTGTTTGAAAACTTTATTGTTTTCCCTTGTCAGTGCTTTTTTTTCTAACCTTCCTTTATCAATATGAGCTTTTCTTACAGAAGTAAAATTGAAGAAAAACCGTAAGATTTTTGATCTTAGAACATTATGGAGATCCGCTACATGAGTAATCTCTGATTTTTTTAATTCTCTATACAGTTTAAACAATCCTAAAACACCTTTGTGTTTTGCCTGAACATCAGCAGTGTGAAATCGAACATTAGGGATATCTTTAAAAAGAGGCTTTAAAAAGGGTTTGGATAACACCGTAACCTTACAGTCTGGGTGCTGCGAAACCAAGGCTCGAACTACAGGAACGGTCATGGCAACATCACCCATAGCAGAAAGTCTGATGATTAAAATATGAGTTGGTTTTGCCACTTGGTTTATTTTGATTGTAAAAGTAATCTTTTCGCAAGAATTGAAATTTACATCAAAAAATAATCAGAACTTTGCCCATATTTAAACGCACTTTAAATGAACACTAGAGCACTGGCTTTAACTGCACTTTCTATAGCAGCTCTTATTTACGGTGTTACATTTACCATTGCCAAAGAGGTAATGGAGGAACATATTCAGCCTTTCGGGTTTATTCTTCTCAGAGTTGCGGGAGCCACCGTTGTATTTTGGTTGGCAGGCTTATTTGTGAGAAATGCAAAAAAAATTGAAAGATCAGACTACAAGCATATTGCACTTGCCGCTTTTTTTGGAGTGGGACTAAATATGCTCACCTTTTTTAAAGGTTTGAGTTATACAACACCGATCAGTGCTTCTGTAATTATGGTTACCTCACCCATTCTTGTACTGATCTTTTCAAGTATCATCATAAGAGAACGTATTCCAAGGTTTCGGATTTTAGGGGTATTTATTGGACTTATTGGAGCTGTTCTATTAATTCTCTACGGCAATTCCTCTGAAGGAGATGCAAGTAATAGAACCCTGGGAAATGCTTTGGTGTTTGTAAATGCTTCCTCTTATGCGATGTATTTGGTTGTTGTTAAAAAATTGATCGTTAAGTACAACCCTATTGTTTTTGTAAAGTGGATGTACCTATTTGGTTTGTTCTTTGTTTTTCCATTTGGTATTTCAGAAGCCATGGAAATTTCATGGCAAACTATGCCTACAAATATTTATTTGAAAGCAGGATTCGTAGTTTTATTTACTACTTGCGTAACCTATTTATTTAACCTCTTTGCGCTCTCTAAATTGAAGCCTACAACGGTTAGTGTATTTATCTATCTGCAGCCGGTAATCGCTTCTATTTATGCCTTGTTTGTAGGGAGTGACAATCTTAATGTCGTAAAGATCGGTGCCACTTTATTAATTTTTGGTGGAGTGTACTTAGTAACGAGACAACCCAAGGTGAAGGCCTAAATAAAAGTGTATCTTTGTCCATCATAAAAAAGGAATCTATGATTCAATCCATGACAGGATACGGGAAATCCGTATTGCAATTACCGACAAAAAAAGTGACCATTGAGATCAAATCTTTAAACAGTAAGAATTTGGATCTTAATGTGAGAATTCCGTCTTATTACAGAGAAAAAGAATTGGAGGTTCGCAAAGAACTCGCCGCTGCTTTAGTAAGAGGTAAAGTTGATTTTTCTATTTATGTAGAAATGACCGCAGACGAAACATCAACGACTGTGAATAGAGGGGTGGTAAGTGAGTATATTCAGCAATTAAGGAATGTTGTTCAAACGGGTTCTTCTGATGATGTGGAATTATTGAAAATGGCAGTAAGAATGCCAGATGCTTTGAAGACTGAACGTGAAGAGTTGGATGAGAAAGAATGGGAAGAGATTCATAAGCACATAAAAATTGCAACTAAGGAAATCCTTCAATATAGAGTGGATGAGGCGGCCTCATTAGAAGAAGATTTCAAATTAAGAATTGAGCATATCCAAGAGTTTTTAGCTGATGTGAGAGCTTTAGATGGCGATAGAATAGAACATGTAAAACAAAGACTTCAAAAAGCAATTTCAGAATTAAAAGTTGAGGTAGATGAAAACCGATTTGAACAAGAATTGATCTACTATTTAGAGAAATTAGATATCAATGAAGAAAAGGTAAGATTAGCCAATCATTTGGATTATTTCTTGTCGCAATTAGCAACCCCAGATTCTAATGGAAAGAAACTAGGATTTATCGTTCAAGAGATCGGGAGAGAGATCAATACCATTGGTTCCAAAGCCAATTTTGCTCCTATGCAAAAAGACGTGATTCAAATGAAAAACGAATTAGAAAAGATCAAGGAACAAATATTAAACGTATTGTAGATGTCTGAATTTAAAGGAAAACTATTTGTATTCTCGGCACCCTCTGGATCAGGTAAAACAACCATAGTTCGTCATTTATTAGCACAAGAGAGATTCAATTTGGAATTCTCTATTTCCGCAACCTCGAGAGAACCAAGAGGGCAGGAGAAAGACGGGAAAGACTATTACTTTATTTCTGCAGACGACTTTAAGGAAAAGATCAGAAACGATGAATTTTTAGAGTGGGAAGAAGTGTATATTAATAACTTCTATGGAACTCTGAAATCTGAGGTAGAAAGAATTTGGGCCAAAGGAAAACATGTGATCTTCGATATTGATGTCGCGGGTGGATTAAGAATTAAGAAGAAATTCCCTGAGGAAACCTTGGCGGTATTTGTAAAGCCACCAGACATTAATGAATTGATCAAAAGACTAAAGAATAGAGGGGAAGAAAGTCCAGAAAAAATAGCGATGCGAGTTGCAAAGGCCCCAACTGAAATGGCGACAGCTCCTCAGTTTGATACGATTATAAAGAATTACGATCTTCAGGTGGCATTAAACGAGGCTGACAAACTTGTTGAAGATCATTTAAAGAAATAATAATGAAGGTAGGGTTGTACTTTGGAACTTTCAATCCAATTCATGTAGGTCATTTGATCATTGCCAATCATATGGTAGAGTTCTCTGATTTAGATGAGGTTTGGTTTGTAGTCACTCCCCAGAGTCCACATAAAAAAAAGCAATCTCTTTTAGACAATCATCATCGATATGAGTTAGTTTATATCGCAGTTGAAGACTATCCTAAACTAAGACCTTCAGATATTGAATTCAAGTTATCTCAGCCTAATTATACGGTTCATACTTTAGCGCATATAGCGGAAAAATATCCTAATAAAGAATTCTGTTTGATTATGGGTGAAGATAATCTCAAGACCTTCCATAAATGGAAAAATTATGAGACCATTATTGAACACCACGATATCTATGTGTATCCAAGAATTGGAGGAGGTAAAGTAAAAAATCAATTTAGAGATCATCCTAAAGTTCATCGCGTTGACGCTCCTGTGATTCAAATTTCGGCGACGCATATCAGAGATAGCATCAGAGAAGGTAAAAGCGTACGATCCTTAATGCCCAAAGAGGTTTGGAAGTATGTGGATGAAATGAATTTTTATCGATAGTAGAAGGTAGAAAGGACTTATCTGCCGAGTGCAAGGTTCAAAGTTGCAATGGAGCAAAGTTTTCTTTTTATTCTTAACATTCTAACAGTCTAATAATCCAACAATCTAAAAATCTTCCCACAAAATATCACAATCCTTCATTCGTTGTATATTTGTCTATATAGAAACTACAGGACTTGGCAGATAAGAGAAAAAAGAAAAGTAAGTTCAAACAAAAACTTACGGATAAATACAGAATGGTCATTTTAAATGAAAAGACCTTCGAGGAGAGATTTGCCTTAAAGTTGTCTCGTTTAAATGTTTTTCTTTTAGGAGGTTTGTTCTCTATTCTTTTAATCTCTGGTACTATTGTATTGATTGCTTTTACACCTATCAAAGAATATATTCCTGGATATGACTCTTCTTCACTGAAATTGGAAGCTGCACAATTGACCTTTGAAACGGATTCATTAAAACAAAGAGTCGCGGTTTTAGAGAATTATGCCAATGCATTACGTCCTATTCTAACCGGTGAAGTCACTGGAGACCCTATAGATTCGATTCAGAATTTAGCACAGAGAAATCAAATTGACGAGAATAAATTAAATGCTTCTCGGCAGGATTCTTTATTCAGAGAAAAAATAGAAAGTAGAGATCGTTTTCCTTTGGTAGATGAGGATGTTCAAAACAAAGCAAGGGTCGTTTTTTTCGCCCCGATAACAGGAACGGTATCGCAGGAATTTGATCCGGAAGACAAGCACTTTGCACTAGATATAGTTGCAAAAACAGGAACTCCAGTGAAAGCCGTTGCAGACGGAACTGTGATCTTTTCAGAATGGACGACCGAAACGGGTTATGTTATCATTCTAAAGCATGCTAATAACTTCATTTCTGTGTACAAGCACAACGGAACATTATTAAAAGAGCAAGGAGATTTTGTAAAATCAGGAGAAGCGATTGCCAGTGTAGGATCCACAGGAGAACTGACTACCGGGCCTCATTTGCACTTCGAATTATGGAGTGATGGCTATGCGGTAAACCCAACAAATTATATAGACTTTAAGTAAATGAGCGTTAAATCTGTATTTGCAATCCCCTTTGCCAAAAGAGTTAAAAAGCGAGTTTATAAATGGGCCTTTCAGCCCCATAAAACTCAGGAGAAGGTTTTTAAAAAATTGATCTCGAAGGCTAAGAACACTGCCTTCGGAAAGGATCATCAGTTTGATCAAATAAAAACCTATGCCGACTTTAGATCGCGGGTTCCCGTGAACGATTATGAAGGTTTACGACCCTATGTGGATCGAATAGTAGCTGGAGAAGAAGATGTTCTTTGGAAAGGGAAACCCATTTATTTTGCCAAGACTTCTGGAACTACTTCTGGTGCAAAATATATACCCATTACAAAAGATTCAATGCCTACACATATTAAGGCTGCAAGAAATGCTTTGTTGTTCTATATCGCAGAAACTAAGGATGCGAGTTTTGTGGATGGTAAAATGATATTTTTACAAGGGAGTCCCGTTTTACAAGATAAGAATGGTATTAAGCTTGGTCGATTGAGTGGTATAGTTGCCCATTATGTTCCACAGTATTTACTAAAAAACCGATTGCCTAGTTGGGAAACCAATTGTATTGAAGATTGGGATACCAAAGTTGATGCAATTGTTGAAGAGACCTTGTCTGAAGACATGCGAGTGATCAGTGGAATTCCGTCATGGGTTCAAATGTATTTTGAAAAATTGATCGAAAAGACGGGAAAAACTATTTCTGAGATCTTCCCGAATTTCAATTTCTTTATCTATGGAGGTGTAAACTTTGAGCCTTACAAGAATAAATTTGAAACTTTAATAGGTAAGAAGATCGACTATATTGAATTATATCCTGCTTCTGAGGGATTCATAGCTTATCAAGATTCACAGAAAGAAACGGGAATGTTACTTCAATTGAAAAGTGGAATCTTTTATGAGTTCATTCCTGCGGATCAATTTTTTGATGAAAATCCTCCTAGACTCTCCATAGAGGATGTTGAGCTGGGAGTGAACTATGTGATCATATTAAATACTAATGCCGGACTTTGGGGATATAATATTGGAGATACCT
>CAZDKB010000055.1:0-16671 GCA_964505885.1 uncultured Flavobacterium sp. | reverse complement strand
ACAAAGAAGGATAATATGTTAAATACAATGGTTTGACTTACCGCTTTGTCATTATATCTAACAGGAATGATAGCGTTTGGGTGCAAAGTCTTTTTAAATTCTAAAAAGCTATTTTTTAACATTACAATATGTCTAACAATCTTTATACCACCACTTGTTGAACCTGCAGAACCCCCAACGAAGAATAGCGCAAAGAATATGCCGGTCGCGAAGAAACTCCACATGGTAAAATCGGCACTTACAAAACCTGTCGTTGTTACTACTGATACGACTTGAAATAAAGCATGCCTTATTGCGCTCTCTGTTTCCCCGAGAACTTTTGGATGATCAATCGTTGTTTGTAAACTAGGATCCGGGAAAAATAAAATGATACAAGCAACAATAGCTGTTACTGATAAGATCCCGAAGATGTAGTACTTGAATTCCTCACTTTCAATCACCTTTTTGATCTTTCCTTTTATGGCAAAGTAAGTAAGGACAAAGTTAGTCCCTGCTATCAGCATAAATGTGATGACGATGTATTGAACCATAGGGGTGTCATTCCAAGCAGAAAGACTTGTATTCTTCGTTGAAAATCCTCCTGTACTCATAGTAGACATAGCATGATTTATTGCATCGAACCAAGACATTCCTGCAATTTTCAGTAAGAAAAACTCAACGAAAGTCAAGGTTACGTAGATCAACCATAGACGTTGAGCTGTATGAGTAATTCTTGGATGAAGTTTATCTGCCGAAGGCCCTGGAGCCTCTGCTTTAAACAACTGCATTCCTCCAATTCCTAAAAGAGGAAGAATAGCGATGGTTAATACGATAATTCCCATTCCACCGATCCAATGGGTTGCACTTCGCCAGAAGAGAATTCCTTTTGGCATCGATTCAATATCAGTTAAAATTGAAGATCCCGTTGTAGAATACCCTGAAAGAGTTTCAAAGAAGGCGTCAGTAATACTCGGAATCGCACCAGAGAATAAATAGGGTAACATTCCGGTGAATGAAAGCGTCAGCCAACCTAAGGTTACAATGAGGTATCCTTCTTTCTTTTGAATATTTGTATTTGTTGGTTTATTAAAGAAATACAATACGGCACCCAAAAAAATGGTGATAACTCCTGCGATCAAGATTCCGGAATAGGCATCTTCTTTGTGATATAGACTAAAGGGAATCGCTATAAACATGAAGATTCCATTGAGAACCGCTGTCAGTCCTAAAAATCGATAGATTATTTTAAGGTTAATAGATCCCACGATTAACGGAATAAGTCTTCTACAGTATTAATGGCTTCAGGTAAGCAGAATACAATGGCTTTATCTCCAGCTTCGATCTGAAAGTCACCGAAAGACATCAAGGCTTTACCATCTCTAATAATTCCACCAAAAACGGCATCTCTTGGAAATTTTAATTCTTTGATCGTTTTTTTTGTGACCTTGGCATTCGGTAATACCTCAAATTCAAATACTTCCGCATCAATATTATGAAGATTGGCCAAAGCCAAGATTTCTCCTTTACGAATATGTCTAAATATGCTACTTGCAGCAATTAATTTCTTATTGATAAGAGTATTTATTCCTATGGTTTGAGAGATGTTCATATAGTCCATATTCTCAACCAAGGCAATAGTTTTTTTCACACCTTTCGACTTTGCAACCAAACAAGACATAATATTTGTCTCTGAATTTCCAGTTACCGCAACGAAGGCATCCATTTCCCTGATATTCTCTTCTTCCAATAACTCGATATCGGTTCCATCTCCGTTGATCAATAAAGTATCACTTAATCTCTCGGCCAGTAATTGAGATTTTTCTCGCTGTATTTCAATAAGCTTAACCTTAAAATTCTCTTTACAAAGATTTCGTGCAGTTTTTGAACCAATAGAACTTCCGCCTAAGATCATAACATTTTTAATGGTCATATGTTCTTTACCTACAATAGGATAAAGAGCTTCAGTGCTATAATGAGGAACAGAGAAATAAACTTGGTCATTCAACCTATATTCCGTGTCTCCTCGGGGTATGATCGTTTGCGAGACGCCATCTCTTTTGATAGCGATTGTAATAAAATCAACGTTGGTAAAAGTCTCTCTCGCCTCCCTTACCGTCATGTCTAATAGTGGAGATTTATAACCAAGGGTAATACCCATGACATTGAAAAGTCCATTTTCGAAAGCTACGGTATCATTAAAGGAGGATTGATCTAACATCATTTGAATTTCCTCGGCTGCCAATTCCTCTGGTGAGATCATAAAGTCAACCCCGAAATCCTCAAAATTGATCTCTGGATTATTCAAAAATTCTGGATTATCTATTCTGGCTATGGTTTTTTTAGCACCTAGAGATTTTCCAATCACAGAAACCGTAAAGTTCGTGTTCTGAGATTCGGTAACGGCCAATAAGAGATCAGCAGAATCAATACCAATATCCTTTAATAAACTAATAGATGTGGCATCTCCTCTTCTAGTAATAACGTCAAGGTGATTATTGATATATTCCAACTTCTCACCATCAAGGTCTATTATATATGTGTCTTGCGACTCGTAGGATAGCAACTTAGCTAGGTGAAATCCAACATCACCAGCACCCGCTATAATAATCTTCATAAGATTAGATCAAATAATGTACAAAGATATAAACTTGCCCTATTATCGCAAAAAATACTGGACATTACCGCATTAAATACGAAGTTTTGTAACTTTCAGAAAAATTGCATAATGAAAAAACTCACCATTAAATCATGGGCAACAGATGATCGCCCGCGTGAAAAACTACTCCTAAAAGGTAAAGAATCCTTAAGTCATACTGAGTTGATTGCTATTCTAATAGGTTCGGGAAATAGAGGGGAAACGGCTGTAGAACTCTCAAAAAGAATACTAGAGTCTGTGAATCATAATTTGAATGGATTATCAAGACTTTCAGTTCAGCAATTAATGAATTTTAAGGGTATTGGTGAAGCTAAAGCCATTGCTATTCTGACTGCTTTAGAATTGGGTAAGAGAAGACAATATGAAGCTAGTGAAGATATTATAAAAATAAGTTCAAGCAATGATGTGCATAAAGTTATGCTACCTCTATTTCTGGATAAAGAATACGAAGAATTCTGGGTAATCTATTTGAACAATTCAAATAAGATACTTTCTAAGGAGCTGTGTAGTAGAGGCGGTATTACATCTACTATTGTTGATGTGAGATTGTTATATAAAAGAGCTTTAGAATTGTCTTCAGTTGGATTAATTGTTTGTCATAATCATCCATCGGGAAACGAAAAACCAAGTATTTCTGATAAGGAACTCACAAATAAGATTAAAAGAGCTGGAGAGAGTTTGGATATTCGACTCTTAGATCACTTAATAATTACCGAAAAGTCTTATTTTAGCTTTGCTGATCATGGCGAAATTTAATTCCAGTAAGACTATTGATCCTTGTTTATACGCATAGTATTACTCCGAGAGTTCGGTATATTTTCAAACATATTTTTACGAGAATACTGCTCGTTGAAGTAGATTTTACTTCAAAAATAGAATCCTTTGTAGCACATAATGGACCTAAATTGAGTTATACTAAGGTCCCATTGGGGAATGAATTTTTCATAAAAAGTCATGGCTTATTATTTGATCAAGGTGTAAATGATCAAGAAATTCAGATTCAGAAATGGGATGAAGTTCCTTGTTTTTTTAGTACGGGATCTAAATCTAGTATTCCTTTCGACATATTTTCCGCGAGTTTTTTCTTGATATCTCGGTATGAAGAATACCTTCCTCATGTTCGAGATCAACATGAAAGATTTAATCCAGAGCAGAGTATAGCCTACAAATATCGATTTCTTGAGAAACCTGTTGTAGATATTTGGGCGATGAAATTAAAAGAAGTTCTGAAAGATAGATTTCCTAAATATGTTTTTACACAGCGCAAGTTTAAATACATTTCTACCTTGGACATTGACAATGCCTTTGCATATAAATACAAGAGTTTTGTTAGGTCTACTGGAGGATTTGTTAATGATTTCTTTCATTTCAGATTGAAAAGTTTTTGGGATAGACTGATGGTGATCACAAATATTAGAAAGGATCCCTATAATGTATTTGATAGAATTCTGAATTTAAGTAAACTGCACGATATCGAAACTATTTTCTTCTTTTTGATTGCAGATTATACGACTAGAGATACCAATGTGTCACCTTCAAAAAATAAGTTTCGTTTATTGATTAAGCATATTTCTGATTATGCAATGGTTGGTTTGCATCCATCCTATTATACAATGAAGAACGCGAGTATGTTGAAAAAGGAAAAGTTGAGATTGGATAATGTAACGAATATGCAAACAATCCGGTCCAGACAGCATTTTTTGAGGTTTAGTTTGCCGGAGACCTATCAGAATTTAATCGATTTAGAGATCGCAGAGGACTACACGATGGGTTATGCCAGTCATGTTGGATTTCGTGCAAGTACTTGTTCACCGTTTTATTTTTATGATCTAGATTTTGAAATTCAGACCCCGCTCAAGATCTTCCCATTTGCTTTAATGGACACAACCTTAAACGATTATTTAGGATTGACTCCAAAACAGTCATTAGGAAAAATAAAGGATCTCTACACAGAAGTGAAAGAGGTTCAAGGGACCTTTATCACGCTTTTTCACAATGAGAGCATCAGCGGTTATTTGCGATGGAGAGGATGGCAAAGAGTTTATCAGACCATGTTAAAAATGATAGCTCCTTCCAATGATTAGGTTAATTCATAGAAGAGACTTGAACGAAGATAAATACAATTCGTGTGTTCTTTCCTCACAGTATTCGAATGTTTATGCATTATCATGGTATTTAGATGTAGTATGTGACGAATGGAGTGTTTTGGTGAAGGATGATTATCAGGCCGTAATGCCATTGCCATGGAAAGCCAGATTAGGTTTAAGGTATATCACTCAGCCATTTTTTTGTCAGCAATTAGGAATATTCAGCCTACATCGAATAGATAATGAAACGATTAGATCTTTTCTAAATTCGATACCAAAACGTTTCATTAAGGTGGTGTTGAATGTTAATTTTAAAACGGACTCAAGCAAGTTTGCTGAGCGAATTAACTATATGCTTAATCTTAATAAAGATTATGAGACCTTAAGAAAGAATTTTAGAAAGGACAGGAAGAAGAGCTTAAGAAAAGCAGAAGAAGCAAAGGTTTACCACAAAGATTTTGATAATAGAGATGAGTTAATTAGTCTCTATAAAGAGACCTTTCAGGAATTGCATCACCCAATTGCACTTTACAGAACTATTAATAATATCATAGATATTTCAATCTCCAAAAAGATGGGTTTTATCCGTAATGTTTATTTCAATGATGTATTGATCTCTTCTGGTTTCTTTCTTGTCTATAATTCGAGAATCTATTATTTGTTTGCTGCAACAAATGATATGGGTAAGAAATATGGAGCGACAACTTACCTTATAGATTCTGTCATCAGGGATCATTCAAATTCAGAAACTATTTTCGATTTTGAAGGATCTAGTATTGAGAATATTGCCTCGTTCTACAAAAGTTTTGGAAGTACGAAAACATCGTATTATCAATATAAATCTGGAATCATCTAAAGTGATAATTAGCTTATAATTTAGTTAAATGAGTATTAAGACTTCCCCATATTCTTATACAAGTAAAGAAAACAAATCCAAGATAATATTCCCGTAAACCACATGAGCGCGGCAGAAGTAAGTGCTGCACCGTAAATACCGAATTTTGGAATCAAGAAATAATTACTAATAAGATTTAAGACGATTGCAACTGAAATGATGTAATAGTTATATTCAATCTTGCCAATAGAGGAAAGAAGATTTCCAAAAAGTCCACGAAAAATATAGATGCCCGAAATTCCTATCATCAAAACAAAGAAAATTTCACTGAACTGAGAATATTGTTGACCAAAAACAGATAGGATAGGAGCCCCTAAAAAGAAACCTATAATTACCAATACAATACTTATGGGAGTAAAGAACATCATATAGTTTTTGATGTAATTATGGATGTATTTCCTGTCTGATATCTTTTCTGTAAAGGCGACAAAATCTGTTGTAATAAACACTCTAGGGAGGAACAATAAGCTCATTGGTATGATTGAAACATATCTATAATTCGTAACTTGAACAGGATCGTCTAATAAATAACCCACCAAAATAAGATCAACTAAGACTAGAAATTGAGTCACTACGCTCGATAGACCACCGAAAAAACCATATTTCCAAAACGCTCTGTTTGTTACTGCAGGTTTTGTTTTTAATTGAATTTTAATGTTCAGCCTTTTAATAAAAAATAATCCAGATAAAAGGGGCGAGATGATTAAGGCTATGATATATCCATAACCTCCAAAATACGTAGCTAATCCAAAGATTAAGGCTGTAAGAATCACGTTGTACCAAAATTCAGCTAAGGCATATTCTTTATTTCTATGTTGTAATCTAAATTGAACTTTAACAATCTCAAAAATGAAAAAAGTCAGAACAGATATTGACAGGATTCCAAAATAGGGATAGGTGCTTTGAAACTGAAAAGGAATTAAATAACCAACTGCCAACATAACACCGATGATGGCTAAAGAAGTTTGAATCCCTCTTTTTAATACGTAGCCAAATAGTTCCTCTCTTTCTGAGTCTGATTTTAGGAGAGCTCCATAACGAATTAAACTCTGGTGTAATCCAAATCCTCCGATAGGAATAATAAACTGTATAATGCTGAATGCAAATAAAATAACTCCTAGCTCTTTCTCTTCGATAAGCTGTAAAGCGATCCATGAGCCCAGAAAAGACAGACCTCTAGAAAATAATGTCGACAAAAGAACATAGTTGCCAGACCTACTTAAAAAGCCGTTTATGTATTCTTTGATTTTCGTCAAATTGGTCAGTTTATGGCGTCAAGGTAAAGTTTCGTAAATGAATCGCAAATTTTTTTAGGACTAAAGTTTTCTTCAGCATAATGATGCATGATAGACTCTTTTAGTATAGGATTCTGTTGAATCTGCATAATTTTCTCGACTAGTTTTTGCTGATCTTTAGGAGGGATCAGAAATCCAAAATCAGCAGGAAAGAACTCATTAATTCCCCCAACATCGGTTGAAATTACAGGGGTTCCACTTGCGAATGACTCTAAAATAACGCAAGGAAGGTTTTCATAATTACTAAAAAGTACAAATACGTCAGAATCATTTAAGAATTCAGCTATTTTTTTATGCTCAACATGATCTATAAACTGTATTCTCGCAGATCCGAAATTCAATTCTTTCAGAAGTTGAGAGTAAGAGTCTTTCTTACCTCCAATGAAATTCCAAGTAAAATTGCTTAATTTTTTAGAGAGTTTGCTCGCAGCTTTCAGCATTCCCGAAATATTTTTGTGATCATCGTTAAGATCTGAAATATGTGTAATTACGAATTCAGAACTGATTTTTTTCCTCGGTTGAAATAGATCCGTATCTACAACATTAGGGATTACTGAATAACTTCCCCTAATTCCGGTCTTAAGCATTGACTTCATAAGATCCTCACTAACGGGACAAATAATACTTGCTTTCTTCGCAATTCTTTTAGAGAAAAATGATTCGAACCATGAAAGAGGTCTTTCTCGACTAAAATGAAAACCAGTCCAATGTTCTGAGATGATATATTTTAATCCTTTTTTATGTTTCAGGTGTAAAGCAAAGATTCCCATTGGAAAAATACGATGAACATGAACAACATCGATTTTATCGATCTTCTTAATAATTGCTTTATATGCCTTCCAGAATCGAAGCCATTTGACAAAAAAAACAGATGATGGTTTTACATAGCCAATGTATTCGGTAAGATTCGACTTTTCTACAATCTCGATAGTAGTCGCATTGACCTCTGAATTTGAAACAATATGAAGCACAGACACTTTGTGTTTCATGTTAACCGCCTCAGCATGACGCCTTATAAAATCACCATTACTCTTAAATACCTTGGAGGGATACCAACTGCAAAGGAATAATATATGGAGCTTAGGATTCAATAGTGTTTTTTTGTGAAACAAATATAAGACTTCATAGAGAATAGAAATGATATGGTTATCTTTGATACATATGAAAATAGAACACATTTTCTTCGATCTAGACCACACATTGTGGGATTTTGAGAGAAATTCAGCCCTAACTTTTAAGAAAATTCTCCCGGAAGCTGGAGTTGATGTAAATACTCAAGAGTTTATTGAAGTCTATATTCCAATTAATCTTAATTATTGGAAATTGTATAGGGAAGAGAAGATCAGTAAACCCGATTTGAGGTATGCCCGATTAAAAGAAACTTTTGATGCATTGAATTATAAAATTAATGATGATATAATTGATCAATTAGCGATAGATTATATCGATCAACTTCCCAGTTTCAATCATCTATTTGATGGAGCTATTGAAATCTTAAACTATTTAAATGGCAAATACCCATTGCATATTATTACGAATGGTTTTGAGGAGGTACAAACTCTGAAGATGGAGCAATCTGGAATCAGACCTTATTTTCAAGAGATCATAACATCGGAATCCGTAGGAGTGAAGAAGCCGAATCCTAAAGTATTTATGCATGCTTTAGAAAGAGCAAATGTGAGGCCAGAGAATTCCTTAATGATTGGAGATAATTTAGAGGCAGATATACAAGGTGCGGCAAATGTGGGTATGAATGTGCTTCATTATAACTCTGAAAAAGCGTTGGATATCCCTCAAAATGTTAGATCTGTTGATCACCTATTGGAAATAAAACAATATCTTTAGCGTTTCAATCATATAAGTACTTATCTAGGTCATGAGAAAAAGGTATACCCCTTTCATATTACTTTTCATTTTGCCTTTATTTAACTCCTGTGTTGTTAATGCTGATTTTGATCAAATTAATCTTGATATCGAGCCTGAGTTTAGCACACCATTGGTTTATTTTGAATTGAATCAACTAGATTTTTTAGATGATACTGGTACTATAGAAATTGAATCAATCTCTGATCTTACCGATTTGGAAATTTTTCAATCAACCACTGTAAGAGACAATTTAATTCGAGTAGATTTTCAATTTGAAATAAGAAATACTTTTGATAGAAGATTCGTGGCAGAGATGGAATTACTATCTGCTAATGATGATGTAGTATTTGCCTTCAATCCGCTATTCGTTCAGGAATCGGAACAAACCTTTTTTAGTAGACAAGAAATCATCATTAGTGAAAATCCAAACATTTTAAATACGAGAAAAGCTAGAGTAAAGATAACGCTAGTACCAGTGAGTACTAGTTTAGATCCGGATGTTGAACGAAAATTGGAATTTAGATCCACAGGTGAATTTTTCTTAAGGTTATAGTATGAAGAAAATCTTAGCACTGATTCTATTTTGCTTGGTATCTTTTTCATTCGATGCTAAGGGCCAACAGCAATTGGCATTTTCTTTTGGAGAAACTCCTCAATCATTGATGTTAAATCCGGGAGCGGAAACCAATTTTAAGTATCATTACGGAATACCTATTTTTTCAAATGTAAGCTTCAACGGAGGAATACAAGGATTTGATATGTCTGACCTTTTTCTAAAAGACAATCAATCTTTTGATAGAAAGTTTCAATTGCTTTTAGATAGAGTCAACGAAAACGATTACCTCAATTTTAATATGCGAATAGATATTTTAAACGGAGGGTATAGGCTCGATGATAGAACCTATTTAAGCTTTGGTTTTTATGAAGAATTAGATTTCATCTTTTACATTCCCAAAGATCTTATTGAGCTTGGTTATTATGGTAACAGGAGATTTTTAAATCGATCATATTCCGTTTCGCAGGTTGTTTTTAAAGGAGACTTGACTGGTGTTTTGCATGCTGGAATATCAAGAAAGGTAAATGACAGGTTGAATATTGGTGGAAGAGTAAAGATTTATTCAGGTTCGGCTAATATTGAAACAAACCACAATTCTGGTACTTTAACAACAACTGAGAACGATGTAAATATTCTGAGACATTCCATAAACAACTTAAATGCCGAAGTACGAAGTTCAGGTTTTTTAAATTCGAACGATGATTTTCTAGAGAATCCAAATTCACTTTTGTCGAGAACTTTTTTAGGAGGTAATCTTGGATTAGGTTTTGATGTGGGGATGACTTATCATTTTTCACCTGAAGTTGAATTTACTGCGAGTATCCTTGATTTTGGTTTTATTAGAAATTCAAAGGATGTAAGAACTGTAACTGCCAATGGGGACTATACTTTTGATGGAATTAACTTTGAATATGATCCAGATAATCCAAGAGATTATTGGAATGAGTTAGAAAATGATATCGATGCCAATATTCCGACCACAGAGAATCAAGATCCTTACACTTCTTGGAGACCAACAAGAATCAATGCGGCAGTTAAATATAGTTTTGGTTCTGTAAGACGTAAGAGCTGTTATGCTCCAACACATAAGAAGTATTACTTTAATTCAATTGGTCTGCAAATGAATACCATTATGAGGCCAAAAGGACCTCAAGTAGCCTGGACAGGATTTTTTGACACCTCTTTAACTGAAAGATTTCACACAAGAATGACATATACCATGAATGACTTTTCCGGAATGATTTTAGGAGGAGGATTTACGTTTCAATGGGGGAAAGTTAATGTGTTTGGTACCATGGACAATATGATTGGAATGAGAGATATTTTACGAGCTAACAATATTTCTTTTAACTTTGGAGTGAACATGGTAATCAACTAATCTTATGAAATCAATCTTCACTTTTCTCATTTTGTCCTTTATTTCAACTTCATTATTAGGTCAGGAGGCTAATTTAAACAAGTATAAATACGTTATTGTAAACGATCAGTTTGAGTTTGTAAGAAAGGTTGACGGATACCAAACGAGCTCTCTAACTCAATTCTTATTTAATAAAAAAGGTTTTTCTTCTTACATCGAAAATCAAGAGATGCCCGAAGACTTGATGAACAATAGATGTAAGGCCTTATTTGTGGATGTCAAAGACGATTCTGGTCTTCTAAGAACAAAATTATACATCGAGCTTAAAGATTGTAATGGTCAATTATTGTATACCTCACCAAGAGGAAGTAGTAAATTAAAGAGCTATGAGAAAGCATATAGGGTAGCTATAAGACAGGCATTTGAATCCATTCAAAAAATACCTTATGTTTATACAGAAACACCTGTAGAAAAGAAAAAGATCATTTCTAAACCTGTGGTAAAGAAGGAGCCAGAGAAGAAGAAAATAGAAAAAAAGCCTGTAATCGTTACAACAAAGGTTAAGACGAAATATACTGAGAAGAAAGAAAGCTCAATCCCAAAAGATATTGAACGCCTGTACGCTCAAGAAACTCCTAATGGTTATCAGCTAGTCAATACAAAACCAGAGGTGGTATTTGTTCTGCTGATTACAAGCGATCCTGATAAATTTATCATTAAGGATAAGAATGGAACTTTAGTAAAAGAAGGAGATATTTGGATAGCGGAATACTACGAAAGCGGTAAGTTATTGACCAAAAAATACAAGGTCAAATTTTAATACTTGTATTTACCCTTCCAAAGAAGTTTTAATCTTTCTCTAAATTTATTTTCACGCATATTTTTGCCAGGATTATAAAACACAGTGCTGGAAAGTTCATCTGGAAGAAATTCTTGTTCTATGAAGTTAGAGTCATAGTCATGAGCATATAGATAGTTCTTGCCATAACCCAAATCTTTCATCAATTTTGTTGGAGAATTTCTTAGATGAAGCGGTACAGATAGATCTCCTGAAGACTTCACAACTTGCTGAGCATTTTTTATCGCTAAATAAGAGGCATTGCTCTTTGGAGAATTTGCTAAATATACTGCGCATTGACTCAAAATAATTCTCGATTCAGGATAACCAATAGTTGATACCGCTTGAAAGGTATTGTTTGCGAGTATCAGGGCTGTTGGGTTTGCGTTTCCTATGTCTTCGGAGGCTGCAATGAGCATTCGTCTTGCAATAAATTTAACATCTTCACCTCCTTCAATCATTCTTGCCAACCAGTATACAGCTGCATTCGGATCACTACCTCTGATGGATTTTATAAATGCAGAAACAATATCATAGTGCTGCTCTCCTGTTTTGTCATACCTAACGGTATTTTTTTGAACTTTTTCTAATACAAGTTTATTTGTGATAATTATTGAATCTTCGTCACTGACTAATAACTCAAATATATTGAGCAGTTTTCTAGCATCTCCTCCTGAAACTCGAATAAGAGCTTCAGATTCTTTAATACTTATGTTCTTCTGAGACAGCTTTTCATCTTTTGCAATAGCTCTGTCTAAAAGAGCAATAAGATCATTCTTGTCAAAGGCATTTAGAATATAAACCTGACATCGAGATAGTAGGGCAGGAATGACTTCAAAGCTCGGATTTTCGGTAGTAGCACCAATCAAGGTGACCCAACCTTTTTCTACAGCTCCTAATAAAGAATCTTGTTGAGATTTACTAAATCTATGAATTTCATCGATAAAAAGAATTGGGTTTTTTGAAGTAAATAGACCTTGTTGTTTTTTCGCACTTTCAATAACTTCCCTTACATCTTTAACTCCAGAACTTATTGCACTTAAAGTATAGAATGGGCGTTTGGATTCTGAAGCAATAATATTTGCCAATGTGGTTTTACCTACTCCAGGAGGGCCCCAAAGTATCAAGGACGGAATAATGCCTTTTTTAATACTTTGAGTAAGAATTCCTTTATCACCAACTAGATGTTGCTGACTAATATACTCTTCAAGGGTTTTGGGTCTTACTCTTTCTGCCAAGGGTGCATTCATAGAGTTAAAAGTACTAAAGTTTTATGACAGATATTCATTAATTTGCCATTTGGAAGTCTTTTTGATATAGAGTATATATGTTTGATCAAGATTCTTTGAAATTTAACAATTCAATGCTTAGAATACCGATTCTATTCGTTGTTTCGATATGGTTAGTTTATTGGATAGAAATCAAATTTGGATTGAATTTCAACAAGTATGGTGTGCGTCCAGGAGAATTTTATGGATTACGCGGTATTTTCTTTTCACCCTTTATTCATAGTGATACCAAACATTTATTCAATAATTCTATACCCTTATTTGTGTTGCTTTTAGGATTGTTTTATTTCTACAAACAAGTGGCATATAAGGTATTGGTCCTTGGAGCTTTACTTACTGGCTTACTTACTTGGTTCATTGCTAGAGATTCTTATCACATCGGGGCGTCGGGAGTTGTATATCTTTTATTTAGCTTCGTTTTTTTCAGTGGGGTTATTAGAAATCACTATCGCCTGATCGCCTTTTCTTTAGTAACAATATTTCTATATGGAAGTATGGTCTGGTTAATATTTCCAACAGAAGACAGAATATCTTGGGAAGGGCACTTATCAGGATTTATGTCTGGTGTATTGTTTGCCTTTTTGTATCGTAGAATCGGTATTGTAAAAGAAGACTTTGAATTCTCCGAAACAGAGTTTGATCTTATGTTTGATGAGGAAGGTAACCTGATCAAAAATGAGGAGGATCCTCCTCTTACCCTAAACGCTGACGAATAGTCTCATAAAGGAAGGCACCACAAGCCACAGACACATTCAATGAATCAATACTTCCTAACAAAGGGAGTTTTGCTTTCTCATCGGCTATTTTCAAAACAGAATTCGATACACCTTTGTGTTCTGATCCCATAATAATTGCTAGAGGAGAAGTAAGGTCGATTTGATAGATAGTGTTATCCGTCTTTTCGGTAGCAGCCACGGTTTTGATTTCTGATGCTTGCAAAGTGTAAATTGCGTCCTTAATATGATTTACTTTACAAATAGGAACTTTAAAAGCTGCACCTGCTGAAGTTTTAATGGTCTCAGCGTTGATCGGGGCGCTTCCGCTTTGTTGGATAATGATTCCATTCACTCCAGTGCATTCTGCTGTTCTTATGATTGCCCCAAAATTTCGAACATCAGAAATTTGATCTAAAATGATGAATAGAGGAGAAGTCTCTTTGGTTTGTGCATTGTCGATCATTTGTTCAAGATCCACAAATTCTACTGGAGATATCTGAGCAACGGCACCTTGATGGTTTTGATTTTTAGATAGTCTATCTAATTTTTCCACTGGAACAAAACTAATGGAGATCTTATGTTTCTTTACCAAAGATTCTAATTCGAAAAATAAATTACCACGTAATCCCTTTTGAAAATATACTTTATTGATAGTAGAACCACTGTTAATGGCTTCAATAATGGCTCTTAATCCAAAGATAGTTGTATTCATAGGTGCAAGATATCATAAAAAAAGAATTCCTGCTTTCGCAGGAACTCTTTTATATATCGTGATTAATAAAAATCCGATTAATTACAGAATTGAGGTGCAATTGGTCCTTCTCCTATCGCACCAAAGGATCCGGTAGTGTATACTTGTGAACCTTCATGTAAGATAATGAATCCAATTTCTCCGAAGAAATCTCCTGGGAAATACCACTCTCCTGATACCATTCCAGCTGGAACATCAAAAGTTGCGATTCCAAAAGAACCGTCACCTGGAGTACAGGCACCACTATCTAGGAAAGTTCCAGTTGGAGTTCCAAATTGAGAACACATTCCAACTTCGAATACAGTCTCAGTTCCATCAGCGTCAGCCACTGTTAAAGTAAGACCGTCTCCTCCTCCGCTTGTGTTGGTTTGCCAACCATCACCCCAAGAGTCGAAAAGTGCAACAGTATAAGTTCCTGGAGGTGGTGGTGAAGGTTCTCCACCACAATTAACAGTTACTCTGTGAGTTGTAGGCGCACTTCCATCAGCTAATCCTACAGGGATCCCTCTAGTAGCTGAAGTAATTTCTATATCAAACACAACACTTCCAGATACCGCTAAGTTTAATACTGCGAAAGTCTTTGGTGTTAAAACGATTTGATTTCTATTTGTGTTCGCTTCAATTTTTAATGAGTTCCCAATTTCAAAAATTGCACTTGGGTCTCCTGATACAGGAACAACCGAGTAGGTTAAATCCACATCAGATAAATTGATAGGAGCAGTAAAATTCACATAAATTGGAGTTGGTGAATCCCCTTCTTCTAACGATATTGATGTACTAGCACTTGCGAACTCAATCCATCCAGTTTCTGGGTTATCTTGAAATCTTGGATCATCCTCGTTTTCACAGCTTACTGTGAAAACTAAAAACGATAACAAGAATAATTGGCATATTTTTCTCATAGTTTAAAGTTTAGTCATTAATAATTCGATTTCATAAGGAGAAGCTCCACATCCACCATCAAGTCCAGGTCCTTCGAAATCATTGATGAACAAAGTAAATGTTGAATCATCTGCCAAAGTATAAACTGATGGATTAGACGAGTTTCCTTGTCCAATTTGTGTAGCACCACCGTCACAACTTAAACTTCCTGATTGAATTCTTCCAATGATTTGAAATTGTTCACAAATTAAGTTTAGGGTCATTCCAAAGTCACTCTGGAAGTTGTTAGGAGAATACAAATAGTCAAAGCTTCTTGATACACCTGTTCCACTTACGTTTACTACTTGAGAACCGAAAGCTGGTTGGATAGATGCGAAAGGAGCAACACCACTTAATTGAGTGATTTGATACTGTCCTTGGAAATATGAGGACGGTATTGGACAAATCAATACAATAGTTGAAGTGTGACTTCTTGGTGAAATTGCAGTATTTGCGTCACCTTCTAAACCGAAAGTTACAGTTACTCCGTCAGTTGTTAATCCAGCTTCAAATCCAGTTAAACTGAAAGAACCGAAATAAGAATTCGCTGGAATCGTAACAGAACCTGGGAAGTTATATTGACTAGTAGCCGCAGAACCACCTTCTACTGTTACTGTGAAAGTTCTATCCGTTGAAGATAATGTACTTACATTTACAGGGATATCGATCGTTTGATCACCCGAGTTAAGTTCAACTTCAACTCTAGAGGTCGAATACCCGAAGTAAGCTAAAGTTTGACTTCCGTCATAAATAGGTGATTGAGTCTCTTCACAGCCTTGAAAAGCTAGAATCATCACCAATAAGAATGGATATATTAATTTTTTCATAATTAAATTCTTGTGTTTTGATTAGTACCCAGGAGCTTGAGTGATATTTGGATTACCATTAATCTCAGCATCAGGTAATGGGAAAATTAACCTTATATCTGTAGCTGTTACAGAACTAGGGAAATTATTACCTAAATAATTTACATCTGCCGCATCTCTTGTGATACCAACATTCAAAATAGAAGCATATCTCTTAATATCTAAATATCTGAATCCTTCGAAACAAAGTTCTAGTCTTCTTTCATCTTTAATATCTTGGATAGCAGCAGTTAAGTTTGTATAAGCTCCAGGAGTCGCAGCAGAACTACCTCTAGCAGCTCTTAAAGCAGCAACATCAGCAGCAGCTTGACTAAATTGAGATTGTCTAGCTCTAGCCTCAGCTCTGATCATATCAATCTCAGCAGCAGCAATGTTAGGATACACAGTAGTGTAAGTACCAATGTGGCTGTCATATCTGCTATGTCTGTAAGCAGAGTAGTGATAGTATCCGCGCTCTGGTCTGAAAGCCTGAGAAGACAGGTATTCAAAGTCAGTTAGCAATCTTTGGTCTTCAGGATTAGTAACCTCAGCAGGCTGAGGGAAGCTTGGATCATCAGTCCAGTGCTCAGGATAAGAATCAGCCATCATGTGAATAACTC
>CAZDKB010000054.1:0-17067 GCA_964505885.1 uncultured Flavobacterium sp. | reverse complement strand
AATCCTTCCATATCTGCTTAACAGGAGAAACCATAAAGGAAGGCGTTTTCTCATCGGCAAAAGGACTCAGTCCTTTAAAGTTACTTCCAGCTTTCTTAAGCTGAACGAACTCACCAATCACCTCCTCTACTCGAGCAGTTTCAAAAACACGATCTATGGTACTTCTAGATATCATTTACCAGGTAAAATAAACACGGAAAACAAAGATAACAATTCAAAATTGCCATTCTTTTCAAGTTGGTCTAAAATAAAAAAACCTCACTATTTAAGTGAGGTTCATGAAAGTTTTATTCTAATTAAGAAGCCGCTCTTAACTTTTTAAGAGTAGTTTTGGTTAGCTTCCCCTCGGCGTAGTCTTTGGTTACGATGAATTCTTTCTCATCGGCACTTGGCAATTCAAACATTGCATCTGTTAATATAGCCTCACAAAGAGAACGTAATCCTCTTGCACCCAATTTATATTCCACGGCCTTGTCTACAATATATTGCAGAGCTTCGTCATTCACCTTAAAACTTACATCATCCATAGAGAATAACTTCTCATACTGTTTGATAATAGAATTCTTAGGCTCAGTTAAGATCAATCTCAATGTCTTTGCGTCTAAAGGATTCATATAACTTAAGACAGGTAAACGACCAATGATCTCAGGAATCAATCCAAAAGATTTGAGATCGGAAGGAATGATGTATTGTAACAAGTTGTCTTCATCAATTTTGTCTTCTGATAAAGAAGCACTAAATCCGACTGCTTGCATATTCAAACGCTTACTAATGATCTTATCAATACCAGAGAAAGCCCCTCCTGCAATAAACAAGATGTCCTTAGTATTAACTTCTATGAACTTTTGCTCTGGATGTTTTCTTCCTCCTTTTGGTGCAACATTTACGACAGCTCCTTCCAACAGCTTTAAGAGAGCTTGCTGAACACCTTCACCTGAAACATCTCTAGTGATGGATGGATTATCTCCTTTACGTGCTATTTTATCGATCTCATCAATAAAAACAATTCCTCTTTCAGCCTTACTTACATCGTAATCGGCCGCTTGTAATAACCTACTAAGTATGCTTTCCACATCTTCTCCAACATATCCTGCTTGAGTTAGAACTGTGGCATCCACAATTGAGAAAGGTACATTCAACATCTTAGCAATTGTTCTTGCAATCAAGGTTTTTCCCGTTCCTGTTTCTCCAACTAAAACGATATTCGACTTTTCAATCTCTACTTCATTATCGTCGTTCTTAGATTGTAGTAGACGCTTATAGTGGTTATATACCGCCACAGACATAGATCTTTTTGTCTCATCTTGTCCAATAATATACTGATCTAAAAAGTCTTTGATCTCAATAGGTTTCTTTAGAATGAGCTCTTTGGAAAGATTTCCAGATTTCGCTTCAGCAATTTCTTCCTCTACGATTCCATGAGCTTGCTCAATACATTTATCACAAATATGAGCATCCATTCCTGCTATCAGAAGGTCTGTTTCTGATTTTTTACGACCGCAAAAAGAGCATTCTAAGTTTTCTTCTTTTGCCATGATTTTATTCTTTGTCTTATCGACGAATCAAAACTTAACTTGTTTCGAAGTAAGAACTTGTTATTTTCTAATCAATACCTCATCGATCATACCATACTCCTTAGCCTCTTCAGCTCTCATCCAGTAATCTCTGTCAGAGTCTTGCTCAACTTTTTCAAATGGCTGACCAGAGTGATTTGAAATAATGGTATACAATTCTTTCTTAAGTTTTCCTATCTCACGAACTGTGATCTCCATATCAGAAGCCTGACCTTGAGCACCTCCCAAAGGTTGGTGGATCATCACTCTAGAGTGAGGCAAAGCAGAACGCTTACCTTTCTCTCCTGCACACATTAAGACAGCTCCCATTGAAGCAGCCATTCCTGTACAGATTGTAGCTACGTCTGGCTTGATAAATTGCATCGTATCATAGATTCCTAAACCGGCATATACTCCTCCTCCTGGAGAATTGATATAGATTGAGATATCTTTAGATGAGTCAACACTTTCTAAGAATAACAATTGTGCTTGTATGATATTTGCCACCTGATCATTGATCCCTGTTCCCAAGAAGATGATGCGATCCATCATTAATCTCGAAAAAACGTCCATAGCAACAGCATTTAATTGACGCTCTTCAATGATGTTAGGAGTCATATTGGTAATTAGCTGATTATAGTATGTACTGCTAATACCATGATGTTTAGTAGCATATTTTTCGAATTCTTTTCCGTAATTCATTCTTATTTCTAGGTTTAAATTAGAAAGTAAAGATACGAAATTCGCAGCTTTATTATGAGTTTGTAAAATGCAAAAAAAAGCTCCTCAATTGAGGAGCTTTTTGCTATGCTTCTGTATTATAAACTTCTTTGATGAAATCTTCGTAACCTACGTCTTTGGTCTTAAAGCTCATATTCTCTTTATAGAATTCTAATAACTTCTGACTCATCAATTGATCTTGTAATCTTCTTGCTTCATCTTGATTTGCTAAAATTCTTCCAGCGATATCTTCCAATTCAGAGTCCTCTGGGTTCATATTTCCAAACTGAGCCATTTGCGCTCTGATGAATCCTTTGGCATACTCCTTCAATTCCTCGTAATCCATCTTGATCTCATTATCCTTCATGATCTTTTCTTGAATCAATTGATAACGTAATCCCTTTTCTGATTTATTGTATTCTTCAGTCGCTTCTTCTTCGGTCAATTGCTTTTCTCCAGCAGTTGCCAACCATTTTTGCAAGAACTCAGCTGGAAGATCAAATTTTGTGTTTTCAATCAAGTGCTCAGTTACAGCATTCAGTAATTGCTGATCTGCTTGCTGTTGAAATTGCCCTTCAGCATCTTCTTTGATCTTAGCTCTTAACTCAGTTACAGTTTTCACTTCTCCATTTGGGAATAACTTATCGAATAATTCTTGATCTAGGTCCGCCAATTCGATCTCAGTAGTTTCCTCAATAGTAAACTGTACCTTGATATCTAAGCCATGAACTTCATCATGAGAAACACCCAAAGCACCCTGTAATTTGTGCTCATCCTTGAATAAATTCTTGGTTTTTAACTCAAATGAATCTCCTACTTTCTTTCCTAAGAATTTCTTTAAGTTCACCTTTCCTTTGATATCATCTAAGTTGATCGTAGATTTTTTCTCGATCTCCTTCTCCTCATTTACAAAAGTTCCAGTCACATTAGTCTTCTCACCAATTACTTCAACTGCAGACATTTTACCATAACGAGACTGTAAATTCTCAACCTCTTTATCAATTAATTCGTCATTAACAGTAATGTTATATTGAGTTACTTTCTTTTTAGATTTTAAGTTTACATCAAACTCAGGAGCCAATCCTAATTCGAACTCAAATGATAAAGTTTCTGATTCCCAAGAAAAGTCTTCACTCACCTTCGGTAATGGATTCCCTAAAATATCAAGCTTCTCTTCTACTAAAAACTTGTTTAAAGACTCTTGTAAAAGTTTGTTTACCTCATCGATCATAACAGACTTCCCGTACTGCTTCTTTACCATTCCCATAGGTACATGACCTTTTCTAAATCCAGGAATGTTTGCTTTTTTGCGATAATCCTTTAATATATCATCTACTTTAGATTGATAATCTTCAGCAACGATATCCACCTTTACAACGGCATTCAACGCGTCAACAGTTTCTTTTGTAATATTCATTTTGACTCTAGATTCTTAAAAAATTGGGTGCAAAATTACGGCTTTTTCTAAACTCTCGCAACGTTTAAGAAGTTCAATTTCAGCTATTTTCTTTTTCTACATCGAAGAATTTGAAGAGAAAGGATCTAAAGAAAGATAATAGAATGCTAAAAATCAATGCGGTCCAAAAACCAGAGACGTAAAAACCATCTACTAATTTACCTGCAAGAATAATTATGATGGCGTTGATTACGAATAAGAACAAGCCTAAAGTGACTAAAGTTGCAGGTAAGGTAAAGAAGATCAACAAAGGTCTGACGAACATATTTAGGAGCGCTATAACAACTGCTACGATTACCGCTGTCAAATAATTATTCGCAACATCAATTCCGGGAAGCACCTCTGCCAAGACCACAACAGCCAGAGCCGTTAGCAATATTTTTAAAAAGTTCTTCATCTAGGATTCGCTAGATTCTTTTTGTGTGAGTTCATTCGCCTTACGTTCTAATTCTGCTTGAAATTCTTCCATAACAGGTTTTACAGTACTATCCGGAAGATCGATGATCTTAATATACATAAGACCGTCTACAGCATTGTTGAACTTTGGATCTACATTGAAGGCCACCAATCTTGCATTCTGCTTGACATACTTTTTGATAAGTACCGGAATTCTTAGAGCACCTGGCTCTATCTCATCAATCACCTTGTCAAACTTTTGCATATCGGCCTTAGCAGCATCAAATACAAAGTCTTTATCAGCATCTTTGAGCTTTACCTTGAATTCTTTTTTCGGCTGAATGTATTGAGCAACGTAGGGATCATAGTAATGCGATTTCATGAACTCGATCATCAAGGACTTTGAAAATTCTGAGAACTGATTGCTAATACTCACTCCGCCCATTAAATATTTATGTTCTGGATAACGCAGTGTTACATGCACGATTCCCTTCCAAAGTAAGAACAGAGGCATGGGTTTTTGCTGATATTCTTTAATGATAAAAGCTCTTCCCATTTCTATGGTTTGCTCCATCATTCCATAAAGTTCTGGTTCAAATCGGAATAAAGATTGAATATAGAATCCTTGGATTCCATATCGTTTATAAATCTGTTTACCTAATCCCATTCTATAAGCCCCTGCCAAGCAATTCTCTACATTGTCCCATAAGAACATATGATAGTAATACTTATCAAATTTATCTAGGTCAATCGACTTATTAGTTCCTTCTCCAACATCGCGAAAAGTTATTTCTCTCAAACGCCCGATCTCATGAAGAATATTAGGGATATCTTTTGCTGGCGCCAAGAATACTTCGTAATTCTTACTGATTAGTAACCTTTGGTCATTCTCTCGAAGTTTATCTACTTCTTTAATGAATGAATCTACATTTTTCTGTCCCGAGATCTTTTTTGGAGGAGCGCTCAACTTGAGATTTGGGGTGGAAAGTATGCTCTGCTTCTTTTCAAATGGATTTGCTAGCATGTAGGTCTTTTTACGAATAAACTCGTAAAAAGCATTGATGTCTTGATATTCTTGCTGATCTTTTACTTGAATTGGTTTCCCAATCCTAACCTTGATCACTCGATCCTTTTGAGATAAAAGTTCTGAAGGTAATTTCGCTGTTCTTAAAGTGTCACTGATCTTAGATAGCATGTAAAAAAGACGACTATTCTTAGCGTGAAAATAAATAGGTATAACAGGAACCTCAGCTTTCTTAATCAGTTTTACCGCTCCTTCCTCCCAAGGCTTGTCTACCATCAACTTCCCATCTTTATAGGTGGAAACTTCGCCGGCAGGAAAAATCCCTAAAGGATAACCTTCTTTCAAGTGAAGTAAGGCATTTTTAATCCCGGTAACACTGGACTTTGCATCCTTGTGATTTTCAAAAGGATTTACAGGCATTACATAGGGTTTTAAGGGTTCTATTCTATGTAATAAGAAGTTGGCGATGATCTTAAAATCTGGCCTATGTTCTATCAATAACTTTAAAAGGAGAATTCCGTCGATACCTCCCAATGGGTGGTTAGAAATTGTGATAAAGGGTCCGTTTTTGGGAATTCGTTTGAGATCTTCTTCAGGAATCTGGAAATCGATTTGAAATTCATCCATCAACGCATTGAGAAAGTCGAGATCTTTTTTCTCTTTATTGCGATTGTAGATCTGGTTGATGGCCGAAATTCGCAGTAATCTCATGATGATCCATCCAAAGAAGGTACCAATAAAGCCAAATTTATCTGCTTTAATGACTTTAGCAATTTCCTTAGATGTTACGAGCCCCATAGATTACCTTCCTTAGGATACAAACATAACTAAAAAATAGGAATCAAAAAGACCCAATTAACGAACAACTATCTGTGCAGTTTCCTTGTTGATCTGAGTTAAAACAGATACACCTAGTTGTTTGATCTCATTCAGAGCAGATTCGCTAAAATGCCTAATCGTATATAGATCTACATCTCTCACAACTTCAACCTTGTAAGAAGAAAGCAACTCCTTGTAAAACTCATCAAATTGACGGAATTTATTATCCACACAAACAGAAAAACTGATGGCAGAATTCTGGATCAAATTTACCTTCAATAAATGATCGTGAAGTAACTTGAAGATATGACTAATATTATCTTCTACCATGAAAGAAAAATCTCTAGTTGAGATCGAAATCAGTATCTGATTCTTTTTAACAATATAACAAGGAACTAGAGGTTCTATAGCGACTCCTCTTGTCACTTGAGTACCCTTTAGCTTTGGATTGACAAATGATCTGACAAACAAAGGAATCTCCTTATTCTGGAGAGGCTGTATGGTTTTTGGATGGATTACTGAAGCTCCATAAAATGCCATTTCAATTGTCTCTTCATAAGAGATTTGCTCTAGCAATTGAGTCGACTCAAATACTCTTGGGTCTGCATTCAAAACACCTTGAACATCTTTCCAGATAGTTACAGAATCGGCATCCAAACAGAAGGCAAAGATCCCAGCTGTGTAATCCGACCCCTCTCTTCCCAATGTGGTCGTATTTCCGTCTTCACTTCCTCCTAAAAAACCTTGAACAATGTATAGTTTTTCTCTATCTATTTCCTTTACAATCAAGGATTCTGTTTTTGTCCAATCGACTTTTGCATCTCTGTGACTAGAATCCGTATGGATAAGTTCTCTAACATCTTTCCATGTATTCTCAACTCCGACTTTATTCAAATAATGACTTACAATGGTTGTGGAGATCAATTCACCATAACAAACAATCTGATCATAAGAATAATCGTAATCTCTTATCTCCTTATCCGAAGTCAAAAATCCTGTTAATTCATCATAGAGTTCGTCTACTTGTTGAAAGATTTGATCCTCAGAATCAAAAAGGTTCTCAAGGATCTCCTGATGAAAGTTTCTGATTTTGTTAAAAGCAAAATCAATTTGATCTTCCTCATAACAATGAGCATGCACCAACTCTTCAAAAGCGTTGGTCATTTTTCCCATGGCAGAGATTACCAGCAAACAATTCTGAGTACCTTCTTGCCTTAAAATGTTTTCTACATTTTTTACCCCTTCAGCATCTTTCACTGAGGCACCACCAAATTTGTAGATCTTCATAAAAATTTACTTTTCAATGAAAGATTTTAAATTTTCTTCGGACATATGCACCACTCTCCATTCATCATAAACATGGGCTCCTGTATGCTTATAAAAATCTATTGCGCCTTGATTCCAATCTAATACCTCCCAGGCAACACGCTTGTAATCATTCTCATCGGCGTATTCCATCAATTTTGTATATAAAGCTTTACCAACTCCTATGCCACGTCTGGATTGAGTAACAATTAGGTCTTCCAAATGAATTGCCCTTCCTCTCCAGGTAGAATATCGTTCATAAAATAAAGCCATGCCAATAATCTTGTGACCCTCCTCGGCAACAAAAACTTTAAACTGAGGATTGTTGGAAAAACCATGATTCTCGAGATCTTCAACAGTAATTTTCACCGCATCTGGTTCTTTCTCAAAAACCGCTAATTCAGTGATCAGATCATGAACAGATTTCATATCTTCTTTGGTGGCAAAACGTATGGTAAAACTCATATTCGGAAATAAAAACCAAATATAAAACAAGGAGATTAAATCCGAGGAAATATGTTTACGAAATCGTTGTAGTTCGCAAAAAAAATACCATATTTGTAGTATAAAAAATTGGATTCTCTCATGGCAACAACAAACCAAACCTTAGGTGAATTTATCATTGAAAATCAAGCTTCGTTTAAGTACACTTCAGGGGAGTTATCAAGACTCATCAACTCTATTCGCCTTGCTGCGAAGGTTGTCAACCACGAGGTAAATAAAGCCGGGTTGGTAGATATTATTGGCGCCGTTGGCGACACCAATATTCAGGGAGAAGACCAGCAAAAGTTGGATGTTTATGCCAACGACAAATTCATTCAAACCTTGATCAATCGCAACATTGTTTGCGGAATTGCTAGTGAAGAAGAAGATGATTTCATTACCATCAATAGTCAAGACGAAAATCATCAAAACAAATACGTTGTTTTGATAGATCCTTTAGACGGCTCCTCAAATATTGATGTTAATGTTTCTGTGGGGACTATTTTTTCAGTATACAGGCGTGTTACTCCGGTAGGTACGCCTGTGAAGCTGGAAGATTTTCTTCAGAAAGGTGATCAACAGGTTGCTGCAGGTTACGTTATTTACGGAACTTCTACCATGTTGGTGTACACCACGGGTGATGGTGTGAACGGATTTACTTTAAATCCTGCTATCGGAAGTTATTATCTGTCTCATCCTAATATGCAATTTCCTGAGGATGGTAAGATCTACTCTGTGAATGAAGGGAATTACATACATTTTCCACAAGGAGTTAAAGACTATATAAAGTACTGCCAGAAAGAAGAAGGTGATAGACCTTATACAAGTCGCTATATCGGGTCTTTAGTCTCTGATTTTCATAGAAATATGATCAAAGGAGGAATTTATATGTATCCTAAAAGTTCCAAGAACTCTAATGGTAAGCTAAGACTTCTCTATGAATGCAACCCTATGGCATTTTTAGCAGAACAAGCCCATGGAAAGGCCAGCGATGGCTTCACCAGAATTATGGATATCGAACCCACAGAACTTCATCAAAGAGTACCTTTTATATGTGGAAGTAAAAACATGGTTGAAAAGGCTGAAGAATTTATGAGAAACGCCGAATCATAACAAGAGTTTCTGCCAACCTCTTTTTTGAAATTTTAAACCTAAAAACTAGAGACAATTCCAAATTCTCATAAATTAGGAAGAAATTACTAAGACTCTTTTTAAGAGAATTCCAGAAACAACTAGACCATTATAATTTATCTCGATAACAATATAAATTATCAAAAAGTTAAGTCCTTGTTTTCACAGGGATTAATGGTTATTTTTGTGTTGACTTAAAAATCAAAATTAATCTTAAAAAAATCAATATGGCTTTTGAATTACCAGAATTGGGCTATGCATACGACGCTTTAGAACCAAATATTGATGCTAGAACAATGGAGATCCATCACTCTAAGCATCATAACGGATATACAACAAAATTAAATGCTGCAATTGCAGGAACTGACCTAGAAGGAAAATCTATTGAAGGCATCCTTGGAAACTTAGATATGAGTAATGGTGGAGTTCGTAATAATGGAGGTGGGTTTTATAACCACTCATTATTTTGGGCTGTGATGAATCCTAACGATAAAGGAGAATTATCAGGAGCTCTTGCTGATGCTATCAATGCAGAGTTCGGATCTTTTGATGGGTTCAAAGATGCTTTCTCAAAAGCAGCTGCTACTCAATTTGGATCTGGATGGGCATGGTTATGTGTGCACTCAGGAGGAAAAGTAGAAGTTTGTTCTACACCAAACCAAGACAATCCTCTAATGCCAGGTGTTACTTGCGGAGGAACTCCAATCTTAGGAATTGATGTTTGGGAGCACGCTTACTACTTAAACTATCAAAACAGACGTCCAGATTATATTGAAGCTTTTTTCAACGTGATCAACTGGAATGAAGTTGCAAGACGTTATTCAGAAAACTCATAATTACGAGTTTAGTAAAATAAAAAAAGCACCCTATTGGGTGCTTTTTTTTATTTATTTCTAATTGCTTAATAAGCTCTCTTATTGTTTCCTTCGAAGTAGTTGATATAGGCGTTATTCACTACTCTATGACCTCCGTCCGTAGGATAATCGCCGGTAAAATACCAATCTCCTAAATTATCCGGACAAGCTCTATGCAGATCTTCCACCTTTTGATAAATCACTTCTACATCAGCCTTGATTTCTGATGTTTTCAACATCTCTGCAATCTTTTCAGAAATTTGTTCATCCGTAAAGGGAGCATAAATCTCCTTCACATAATTCACAACTTCGGAGTCTTTAAGATTTACCTGGTTCTTACACTTATTGTAAACATCTTCGAGTATCTGCTCTTGATCAGTATCTTTTAATAATTCAACTGCTGCTTTAAAAGCTATAAAGTCGCCAATTCTAGCCATATCAATCCCATAACAATCTGGATAACGAATTTGGGGTGCTGACGATACAACAACAATCTTTTTAGGGTGTAATCTATCTAGTATTTTTATAATACTTTTCTTTAGAGTTGTACCTCTTACAATACTATCATCAATCACTACCAAGTTGTCCGTAGACTTCACAACTCCATAAGTAACATCGTAAACGTGAGCCACTAGGTCATCTCTACTGTTATCATCAGCAATGAAGGTTCTTAACTTCGCATCTTTAATAGCGATCTTTTCAAAACGTGGTCTTTCTGCTAAAATTTCTCGAACTCCTTCGGCAGAAATACTTCTCTGACCAGATAATATCTTCGCGGTTTTCTGAGAATTCAATACGTCTTCAGCAGCTTCTGTCATCCCATAAAATGACGTTTCTGCAGTATTTGGAATAAATGAGAAAACAGTATTTGAAATATCGTCGTTAATTGACTTACGAACCTGAGGGAAAACAAACTTTCCTAAGTTCTTACGCTCTTCATAAATACTTGCATCAGATCCTCTTGAGAAATAAATACGTTCAAATGAACAAGACTTCTTCTCTCTTTGTTCTAACACCTGTTGAACGGATGTATTTCCATTCTTTTTGATGATCAAAGCATGACCTCTATCCAATTCTTTAATATCTTCTAACTGAACATTAAAAACGGTCTGGATTACTGGCCTTTCCGAAGCAACAACTACTACCTCGTCATCCTCGAAAAAATAGGTAGGTCTAATTCCGTTCGGATCTCTCAGTACAAAGGCATCTCCATGCCCTATCAATCCAGCCATGGCATAACCACCATCCCAATTCTTGGCTGATCTTTGCAAGATTCTTTGAATATCTAAGTTCTCTTCAATATATGGAGAGGCTTCGATCTTTGTCATTCCAAGCTCCTTAGCCTCTTGATAAAGTTTAGAAACTTCTAATTCTAAAAAGTGGCCGATCTTCTCCATCACAGTCACTGTATCTGTAAACTCCTTTGGGTGCTGTCCCAATTCGATCAACTCTTCCAAAAGTTCCATTGCATTTGTCATGTTGAAATTCCCAGCAACGATCAAGTTTTGATGTCTCCAGTTACTTTGACGTAAGAATGGATGCACACTTTCCATGCTGTTCTTACCAAAGGTTCCATAACGAACATGCCCTAAGAACACATTACCGATATAAGGCATATTTTGAAGCTGCCAAGCTACATCGTCTTTTTTCTCAGGATGCTTCTCCATAACATCATTCAAGCGATCATTGATTTTCTTGAATACGTGCTGAATCGGTTGGGTTTTGTTAGAGCGTACTCTACTGATATAACGTTGACCAGGTTCTACATCGAATTTAATGCTAGCCAATCCGGCACCATCCTGTCCGCGGTTATGTTGTTTTTCCATTAACAAATACATTTTGTTCAACCCGTAAAAGGCCGTTCCGTATTTGTCTTTGTAATACTGTAAAGGTTTTTTTAATCTGACTAAAGCAATTCCACATTCATGTTTGATCGCGTCACTCATAGTAGTTGTTGTGTTGTTGGTTTCAATAAAAAATCCGCACACAGAGGCGCGGATTTGCTGTTATGATAAACTGATATCAAATTGTGTTAACTCTTTAAAGGCTCCCAGTCTTCTTTGCACTTCTTCTGAAGTTAGGCCCTCCATTCTTTCGGTTCCAAACTTCTCGACACAGAATGAGGCTAAATTTGAACCGTAAATAATTGCGTTCTTTAAATTTTCAAAGGATACATCTTCAGTTTTCGCTAGATATCCTGCAAATCCTCCTGCAAAAGTATCACCCGCACCCGTTGGATCAAAAACAGAGGCCAATGGTAAGGCTGGTGCAAAGAACATTTTTCCATTATTAAATAATAAGGCTCCGTGTTCTCCCTTTTTGATCACCACATATTTAGGACCCATTGAGTGGATTTTCTTGGCAGCATTTACCAAAGAATACTCTCCACTTAACTGACGTGCTTCTTCATCATTGATGGTAATCACATCAATTCGCTTTAATACTTTATGAAGATCTTCCAAGGCAGAATCCATCCAGAAGTTCATTGTATCTAAAATCGCCAACTTAGGCTTTTCATTCATTTGATCAAGAACCGACATTTGAATTAATGGATGTAGATTCCCCAACATTACAATAGGAGCATCTTTATAAGATTCTGGAACTACAGGATCAAAATCAGCTAAAACATTAAGTTCAGTAACCAATGTATCCCTAGAATTCATATCGTTGTGATATCTTCCACTCCAAAAGAAGGTCTTTCCATCAGGAATGATCTCAACACCCTCGGTATTGATTCCTCTAGAATTCATCATATCTAGGTATGATTTGGGAAAATCTCCACCAACAACAGACACAACTCCCGTTTGTACTCCAAACTGGGCCGCAGCTAATCCAACAAATGTTCCTGATCCACCTAGAATTTTATCCGTTTTGCCAAAAGGAGTTTCAATGGCATCGAATGCAACAGTTCCTACTGCTAATAGTTTACTCATTTCTTGTCTTTTTATCGTAATTTTGCAAACTCATTTGCAACGACAGTATAGAAAGAGCAAAAATAAGTTTTAAAAATGACAATTAAAGAAATACAAGAAGAAATTATCGATGAGTTCGAGATGTTCGAAGACTGGATGGAACGTTATCAGCATTTGATAGAACTTGGAAAATCTCTTCCTATCATTGATGAGCAGTACAAAGTAGAGGAAAACATCATCAAAGGATGTCAGTCTAAAGTATGGTTGCATTCTGAAATTCAAGGAAATAAGATCCAGTATACCGCGGATAGTGACGCCATTCTCACCAAGGGATTAGTGGCTCTTTTGTTAAGAGTTTATACCGATCAAACTCCTCAAGACATCTTAGCAGCAGACACCAAATTTATTGATGAAATTGGTCTGAAAGAACACCTTTCACCAACAAGAGCAAATGGCTTAGTTTCTATGCTGAAACAGATCAAATTGTATGCGATTGCGCAACAAGGGAATAAGTAAAATCATCGTATCTTTGCATTTAAATGATCAAATCAAATGACTGAAGAAGCAGTACAAGAAATAGGAGATAAGATTGTAAGGGTTTTGAAGACCATTTATGATCCAGAGATCCCGGTAGATATCTATGAACTAGGATTGATCTATGATGTATTTGTAAATGAGGAGAACGATGCTAAGATCTTAATGACCTTGACTTCTCCAAACTGCCCTGTTGCCGAGACCTTGCCTGTGGAAGTTGAAGAAAAGGTAAAGTCCCTAAAGGACATTAACAACGCTGAAGTTGAGATCACCTTCGATCCAACTTGGACTCAAGACATGATGAGTGAAGAAGCGAAGTTAGAGCTTGGAATGCTTTAACAGTGTACAATTATCAGTGATCAGTTAACGGTTGTCAATCATTTTGAATGGAAGAAGAAATTGTAAATAGAGTTGCGAAAAGTCCCTTGATCAATATCGATCTTGAAGAATTCTATCCGGAAGGAAAAAGAATTTTGTTCGACATTAAAGATTGGTTGTTTGAAGGAATCATATTAAAAGAAAAAGACTTTAGACAATCCGTGGCAGATCATGATTGGTCTCAGTATCAAGATTCTTATGTCGCTCTTACTTGTTCTGAAGATGCCATTATACCTTCCTGGGCTTACTTATTGCTTTCGTCAGAATTGACATCTTATGCGAAAAAGGTTGTGGTAGGAGATCTTGAACTTCTGGAGACTTCTATTTATCAAAAGATTATTTCAGACCTTGATATTAGCAGTTATAAAGACAAACCAATCATCATTAAGGGTTGCGCAGACAAACCCATTCCTCCATCGGCGTTTTCATTCTTGATTGATAGAATTCAGCCGGTAGCCAAGAACATTATGTATGGAGAGGCCTGTTCTACTGTTCCTCTTTACAAAAGAAAAAAATAGCTTTTAAATTTAGTTTGAGTTTTTAACTTTGCGGTCTACCAACCGGAACATGAAAAAAACTTTACTTCTTTTTTTGTTCATATCGAGCGCTGCTTTTTCACAGGTAAGAACAGACTCTATTCGTAAAATTGATTCTCTTGCCAAGATCAACTTTAAACGGCAGATAGATTCACTTCAAAAGAGAATTGATTCTATCAAAAAAATTGAAGATGCCGAGAAGAAACTGAATCAAAAAGAATGGTCAGGTGGCGGACGTTTTACTTTCCTTTTGAACCAATCAGCATATTCAAATTGGATTTCCGGAGGTGAAAACTCGGTTGCAGGAAATATCGTAGTGAACTACGACTTTAACTGGAAAAGAGACAATTGGAAATGGGATAATAAGATCATTTCATCTTATGGATCCAGTTATCTTGAGAATCAAGGTTACCGTAAGACTGACGACCGTTTTGAATACAACTCGGTACTCGCATACAACACCGGTAAAAGTTGGTATTTCTCTTTTCTGAGTAACTTTATAACACAATTCACCAGTGGTTTTGATTATGGAAGCGAACCTAAGAGAGAGGTTTCTTCGGCAATTTCCCCTGCTTATTGGAGTTTTGGTCCGGGTATGTTTTGGCGTAAGAATGAGAATTACAGGGTCAATATAGCACCAGCCACTTCTCGTTTTACCTTTGTATCAAGACCCTTTTCAGGTCAGTATGGAGTTGAGGAAGGAAAGACTTCTGCATACGGACTCGGTTTTAACCTTTCTGCCTATTTAAAATATAAGATCATTGATGAACTGGTCATGGAGAATATTGTTCAGCTGTATTCCGATTATCTAAACAAACCGCAAAACGTAGATATCAATTATCAAACCAATTTCTTTTACACTCTGAACAAGTATATGACGTTGAATTTTACCCTTCACTTCATCATTGATGATAATGCAGTGAATACCTTTCAATTTAGACAGATCTTCGGACTAGGATTCAACTACAACTTTCATAAAATCTGATTTTCAGTAGGTAAAGCCGTTCAAAAGTTTAATTTTGCCAGAAATATATGGGTAAAATTTTATGAAGAAAATAATGATTGCTTGCATTGTATTGGCTAGTTTGTCGATCAACGCTCAAGAAAAACAAAAAGATTCAACTTCTAACTGGACAAATAAAGGTGTATTTACCTTTTTATTTAATCAGGCTTCTTTTTCAAATTGGATTGCAGGAGGTGAAAATTCTGTTTCTGGAACTTTAAGTGTAAACTATGATTTTAATTATGCAAAAGGTGATTGGACCTGGGATAATAAGATCATCACCAAATATGGTCTTGCCAATGTTAGCGGATCAGGCACCAGAAAAACAGATGACTTTTTCGAGATCAACTCACTTGTAGGTAAAAAGAGCGGCAAATATTGGTCTTATTCTTTCCTATTGAATATTAGATCTCAGTTTACCACTGGATACGATTATAAAACCACTCCTAAGACTGCCACTTCAGAGTTTTTCGCACCTGGTTATGTAACGGCATCTCCTGGTATGTATTATAAAAAGTCGGCTAACTTTAATTTTCATGTATCGCCATCAGCAATGAAAGCCACGTATGTAAGTCAAGATTTTGCGGGTCAGTACGGAACAGATCCAGGAGAGACATCTAGATATGAGTTAGGATTCTATGCTGCCATTTTTTATAAGGCCACATTGATGGAAAATGTGACAATGGAAAATATCTTTAATGCTTATTCCAACTACCTTGAAGATCCCGAAAACATTGATATCAACTATCAGATCAACTTTGTGATGCAGATCAATAAGTATCTATCTACCAATTTAAACATGCATATGATCATGGATGATAATGCAACTGGAAGATTACAGTTCAAACAACTATTTGGCTTAGGTGTTAATTATATATTTTAGAAAATTTAGAAGTAGTTAAGTCATTAAGATTCGGTTTTCATGGCTTTCTTTTTTTATATTTACCTTTCAATCAACAAAAATGGCGCTACTCGTAGTCTACGCAATTGCTTCTATTTTCTTTTCGTTCTTATGCTCTATACTGGAAGCTGTGCTTTTGAGTGTAACTCCAACCTTTATCAATGTAAAAGTTAGTGAAGGCAAAGCTTATGCAAAGACCTTAGAAAAGATCAAAGAAGATGTAGATAAACCGCTTATCGCCATTCTAACTTTAAATACGGTCGCTCATACTGTAGGAGCCATTTTAGTGGGTGTTCAAGCAGAACAGCTTCCTTATAAGTTTGAGATTCTTGGATTCAATATTGTTGGAGTTGTATCTGCCATAATGACAATATTGATCTTGGTTGTGTCTGAGATCATCCCTAAAACCATCGGGGCTACACATTGGAAAAAACTAGCTGGATTCACCACTCAGGTTTTATCCATTTTGATCTTTATTTTCAAATGGACAGGGGTGCTTTGGATCTTACAATTGTTTACAAAGATCTTTGGAAAGGCTGGTCATGGTTCAGTTTTGAGCAGGGAAGACTTTACTGCCATGACAGATATTGCCGAAAAAGAGGGAGTTTTTCAAGAGTCAGAGTCTAAGGTTATTAAAAACCTATTAAACTTTAAAGAAGTTCTTGTTCGTGATATCATGACTCCAAGAACAGTCTTAAAAACTGCCGATGAAGAACAAACCATTCAAGAATTCTTCGACGAAAACCCTAACCTTCATTTTTCTAGAATTCCGATTTACGCTGATAATCCTGACAATATCACCGGGTATTTTTTAAAGAATAATTTGATGGAGGCCATCATCAAAGGAGACGGAAAAAAACCTTTAAAGGAGATCAAAAGGGTAATTTTAGTCACCAAAAGAGATCTTCCAATTCCCAATTTATTTGAACAGTTGATCGATCAAAGAGAACATATTGCTCTAGTAGTGGATGAATACGGATCTGTGAGCGGATTGGTAACTCAGGAAGACATGATCGAAACACTCTTAGGTCTTGAGATCATGGACGAAACAGATAATATCGA
>CAZDKB010000053.1:0-17077 GCA_964505885.1 uncultured Flavobacterium sp. | reverse complement strand
CAATTAGAATTCCAATTATTACTGTAGAGAAAGGTTGGAAAGGATGGTTAGAAGACAGAAGACCTGCTTCTAATGCTGATCCATACAAGGTAGCTGGAATTATCGTTCAGACTGTAAAATCTGCAGATGTATAATCTCAGATAAATCGATAGGAAAAGGAGTACGAAAGTGCTCCTTTTTTTATTGAATCGTAGTATATAAAAAGATGATATAACAAATCATAAGAACAAGTCCGTCTTTCCAATCTAATCTTCGATTTTTCGGAATAAAAACTAAGGGAAGAATTAAGAACGAAATCCCTAAAACCCAGAAGATATCATTGTTTAATAAGGTAAGATCCTTCACTGGAACAGGAGAAATCATCGCAGTGATTCCCAAGACTGCAAGAATATTAAACACATTAGACCCTATAAGATTACCTAAAGAGATCGCTTTCTCTTTCTTTAAGACAGCTATCAAGGAAGCAGACAATTCTGGTATACTTGTTCCAATGGAAACCACAGTGATCGCAATTAGACGCTCACTTACCCCGAAATTCTTCGCTGTTTCAGTAGCTCCTTCTATTAAGAGTTCAGATCCACCCCAGAGTCCGGCTGCTCCAATGATTAAATAAAAGGCGGTTTTATAGTCAGGCAAGGCTTCATCATCCTCAGGCATTTCATCCACGACCGCTTGTTTTTGAAATTTCAATAGATAGATCAAGAATAACAAAAGAGCACTAAATAGAATGATACCTTCATAGCGTTGCACTATCTGATCATCAAAAATAAAAATCGACATCAATACTGTTGCGAACATCATTACTGGCCAATTGATCGTGTAAAAACTTTGTTGGACATCAATTTTAGCAACTAGCAAGGTGATAGCCAATACAAAACCTAGATTGGCTATGTTAGATCCCATTACGTTTCCGAGTGACAGATCAGAATAACCTTGAAAAGCTGCTTTGGCACTTACGATAAGTTCTGGGGCTGAAGTTGCAAAAGAAACCACCGTCATTCCGATAATGATCTTTGGAATTTGTAGGCGCAAAGAAATCGCTACTGCAGATTTTAGCAACCAATTACCACCAAAAATCAGAAGTGCAAAACCCAAAACAATCCACAAAAAATTCATTTACTAAAAATTTGTGCGAAGATACGTCATTCTTAACTCTGAAATGACCCAAAAGATGGATTTGCCCAAAAACAGGCAATTTTCAATTTTACTTTTCAAAAATAGGCTTAAAAACCCTTTGTTTTATAACACTTTAAAATATAGATACTATATTTTAATTACTATTTAAAACTAATTCGTAGTAAACAAACTTACATTTATAAATCTTTTTGAATTATTCTGTTTGAATTGTAAAATTACTTTAATCATTTTCATCATTTTTATTAGGAAGATACATTTTCAATAATATATATTCGAAAAACAATTCTGGAATTACATATAATTTAACCTAAAAAACTAACAGAAAATGATCACACTTGCCATCAAGTTAATTGAGGTGACTTTATTTCTCGCCTCATTTATTTTTTAAAAAACTATTAACCACTAAAACCAAAATGCTATGTTAACAACTATTGGAATACTACTAATTATTTTCGGAATCTTTACTCTATTGTTTAGGGCTATTTTTAAGAACAGTTCTGCGCTTAAATGGTTCACAACAAAACGAAGTTTACAATTTGTATTTATAGGGATCATTATGAGTGTCATCACTGGAATGTTCTTCTATGCAGAACCAGGTACGGCATATGCTGTTCAATATCCTTGGGGAACACAAAAAGCAGTCTTCAAACAAGGTATCAACACTAAAATGTGGGGAAGATTAATTCCCATTCAGTTTGAAATGCCCATTAAATATGTAATCCCTAATGAGGATGGAAGATTTGGAGATCAGAGCAAATACGCATATGTAGACGCGGCAAGACATTGGGAATTTAATGACGCAGTAAAAGGGAAGATTGCTACTTCTATCGTAGTAAGCATCAACACAACTGACGAAGTTCAGTTCTTATCGGTTGCAGATAGAAACAAGACGGAAAAGAACCTAATCAGATCTAGGATCATTCCTAATATAGACCAGTCTATAAAGAACACCTGTAAACTGATGGCTGCACAAGATTATATATCTGGTCAAGCAGCAGACTTTGACAGGTATTTCCAAGATCAATTAGAGAACGGAATGTATGTTTTGGAGGAGTACATAGCTAATGAACAACCAGATATAATTGGTGATAGCACTATTGTGAGAACTATCCCGAACAAAGAATCTCGTCAAAAGCGATTCAGAATAAAAATTGAAAACGGTGAACCTGTTAGAGTAAAAGGAAACTCTTTAAAATCATACGGATTAACAGTTGTGCAGGCTGTAGTTAATGAAATTGACTGGGAAGAGACTTTTGATAAGCGATTACAATTGCAGAAAGAAGAAGTCGCACAAACTCAATTGGAAAAGCAACAAGCAGAGAGAGAATTCTATAGAGCTCAAAAAGAGAAGGCAAAGGGTGAGGCTGAAAAAGCGAAAGAAAGAGCCAGATTGGAAAAAGCTCAGATTCAACAGACTATTGCTGCGGAAACTGAGGCCAAAGTTGCGGAATTCAACTTGATCAAAGAAAAGAAGCAATATGAAGTAGAGCAGTTCAAAGCGAAAAGTAAAAAGGTAGCAGCTGATGCACAATACTATGAGAATGCAAAACTGGTAAGTGCTGGACTAACACCTCAAGAAAGTGCAGAATGGGAATATAAAACTGCTGTAGGAGTTGCACAGCAATTGAAAGACCTAAAGCTTCCTGAAACTTATATTGAAGGAGGTAAAAATGGCAAAAGTGGAAACCTACTTGAATCCTTGATAGGCGCCGAACTAGCCAAAAAAATGATCGAGAAAAAGAACAAATAACCAACCTTGTCGAGATGGGCAAGATGCAAATTTTGCCCAGACCGTCAGAATCGGTTAAAGAAGAGAGAATAACCAACAGATAGCGGGAATAGGCTATAAGATTCAGAACTAATCTCATATTAGCTGTGAATCATCAAGAAAAAGAAAACCAACCGTGTTAGGACGAGCGGAACCAAAACTCCGCTCGGAATAACAAAAATCAATAACTACACTTCATACAGATAGCGAGAGTCAAAAAAATCATGTATTTTTAGGTTAGAATCAACCAAAATGAAAAAATCATTTTTTAAAGTTTTAGCCAAACTCAACAAAGCACTCTTACCGTCTTTCACAAAAAGAAGATTGGATATTACAAAAGCCACCAAAATGCAATTAGCAATCATCGGGTGGCGTACTTATGTTACTTTAAACTCATTAGATTAATTATACATAACCATGAGCAACGAACATATTAAGATCTACACAGGATCAAGTATTTTAGCAAGAAGACTAAGACACTTAATTGAAGATGAAGGAATTGGTTGTATTGTAAAATCCGATAAGATACCAGCCTATGAAATCGGATATGATATGGATGAGCTTTTTGTTCTGGAAAGTGATGTCGAAAAAGCAAAGAAGATTACTTCACAATTCCTAGAAGAAATTGATTCATAAATCTTTCTTGTTTCTAAAAAAAGAATTTATATTTGCACCCCGTTATTAGGCCTCGTAGCATAACTGAATAGTGCACTTGATTACGGCTCAAGAGGTTGCAGGTTTGAATCCTGCCGAGGTCACGAATAAATCGAAAGCAAGCTAAAACATAAAGCTTGCTTTTTTGTTTTAGCGAGGTTTTGATTTTCAGCGCGGAGCGCTAAGGATGCGATAGCAATCCTTTTAGAGATCCTGAAACTCCCGAAGCGTCGGGACAGGATGACAAGTAATTATATTTGTTTTGGCGAGGTTTTGATTTTCAGCGCGGACCTGCCTGCCGCAGGCTGGGCTTTGTTAAGAAGATCGAACACAGTGAGATCAATCCCTTAGATGCTGAAACTAGTTCAGCATGACAATTCTATAGTTGATTTGTGACTTTTCATTTAGACTACGGAGCTATCTCAGGGTCAGCGAAGCTAATCCTATTTGAGATCCTGAAACTAGCTCAGCATGACAAACTAGCATCAATACTTCTCAAACCAATCGAAGGTCTCGTGAATGATCTTGTCTTTTTCTTCCTCCAAATATTCGAGAAATGCCAGAGCTGTTGGTGATAATTTTTTTGATTTGAGCCAAACTAGATTCCAGTGAGTTACAATAGGTAGATCACTTACTGGAATGATCTGTAATTCCTTATCATTCAAGGAATTCTTAATTCCAATCAATGGCATTATAGAAAGCCCAAGGCCAGCTGTAACCGCTTGTTTTAAAGCTTCATTAGAAGTCAGCTCTATCTTTTTCTTTGAAGCATAATTATGACTCTTTAAATAACCTTCCATGGCCATTCTTGTAGCAGAACCTTCTTCCCTAAAGATCATAGGGAACTCTTGGAACAATCTTTTTCTTGAGTAATTTTTTGGGATCTCCTTTTTTGTATTTCCGACCAAGAACAACTTATTGCTCATGAGCTCTACTCTATTCAATTTTAAATGATCTGGAATCACAGATACCAATGCAAAATCAACCTCATTTTTTTCCAAACTACGAACAACATGGGTCTTATTAGTAACATCCATGATCAAATCTACTCCATTGTGTTTCTCCATGAATCCCGATAGGAAATAAGGCATCACATATTTTCCAGTTGATACTACAGAAACCTTTAATCTTCCTGCTAAAACTCCCTTAAACGCAAGGGTTTTATAGTCAATAGCCTCTGCCTCTGCTAAGATTTTTTCCGCAGCTTCAGCAATCTCATGGCCAAAGTCTGTTACATATAACTTTCTTCCTACAACTTCCGTCAAGGGAATCGGAAATTGATCTTGAAAATTTTTTAATTGAATAGAAACCGCAGGTTGGGTCAAAAACAACTCTTCCGCAGCTTTTGTAATACTCTGATTCTCTGCAACCTTAAGAAAGACCTTTAATTGATGAAGTGTATAATTCATTAATAATGTTTATGATTAACATCATAAAGATAAATAAAAATATATTAGAAAAAGTAACAAACTTTGCATCGTTTTAACATGCATATGAAATCTATAAAATTATATCCAGCAGCAACAACAGACTATGAAAGGCTGTCTGAGAATTCAAACATCAAGGGTCAGTCATTTTCATGGAAGGTGTTTTTTATGAAGCTTCTTATTATTCTGTGCTTAGCGGTTGTCAGTGTAATAACGATCATGGCGTATTTTACGAGTGAAGTTTTATTCGAATACTTGCTGACTGGCCTTTTTATCGTTGGATGTCTATTATTTATAAAAGGAACACAGAATGAAGAAACTGACATCCGAGGAACTCAAAGAAAAATTCATAAATAATCTATTAAACATGACTGAAGTAATTCAAAAAGTTGAACTGATCGAAGGCACTTTCAAACCTTCAGATGCTTCTGATATGGTAATGTCTTTGATCACTGAAAAGATCAATTTTCACAAGTTAAAGAGCTTATCGATGAGAGAAGGAAATGAATACGCAGATTGTGACACAACTGATGATCGTATTGCGCAACTTGAAGATGAGAAAATGATCGCTAGAGAGTTTATCAAGATTGCTAGCAAAGAGGGTTGTAACCTCAAGATCAGTGGAACTATAGAGATTTCTTTTGATGTATAATCAAGAAACTCCACAACTAACAAACAAACGTTCTTTTACATACAGTATTTATCTATGGATCTCCATTTATTAGCAGACAATCTGACTAATCCTGCTCTCCTGTTTTTTTTCTTGGGAATTATTGCGGTTCAACTTAAAAGTGATCTGAAAATCCCTGAAAGTTCTTCAAAGTTTATTTCATTTTATTTATTACTATCAATTGGTTTTAAGGGAGGGCAGGAATTAGCACACAGCGACTTAGACATGTCCATTGTTTGGTCATTGATCTTTGGAGTTGTTTTAGCAACCGTAGTTCCTATCTATTCTTATTTCATATTAAGAAGGAAGTTTAATGTATACAATTCAGGTGCCATTGCAGCCGCTTACGGTTCTGTAAGCGCTGTAACCTTTGTGACTGCGATTTCATTCTTAGAAATTGAACAGATCCCTTTTGGAGGACACATGGTAGCCGTTATGGCTTTAATGGAAGCTCCTTCTATTATAGTGGGTGTTGCTCTCATTTCAATTTATGATAAAGAGAGAACTCAAAAGTTAGAGTTTGGTAAACTCATCAAGCACTCACTAACCAACGGAAGTGTTCTTTTAATCTTGGGAAGTCTATTGGTAGGGTTCTTTGCAAATGATGCTCAGGCAGAAGGAATTAAACCTTTTACTACAGATATTTTCAAAGGGTTCTTAGCCGTATTCTTGCTAGATATGGGAATTACCAGCGGACAAAAACTCTCCTTCTTTTTAAAGAAAGGATGGTTTGCAACAGCGTTCGCGATTATTATGCCTATTATAAACGGAAGTTTGGTTGCCTGGATGACAGGCTTTTTTGTACCAGGCGAAGGAAACAGATTATTATTCGCTATTCTAGGAGCAAGTGCATCTTATATTGCCGTTCCTGCTGCGATGCGACTGGCAGCGCCAAAAGCCAATCCTAGTTTGTACCTCCCCATGGCACTAGCAATTACTTTCCCGTTTAATATAACATTGGGTATGCCACTTTACTTGTGGATTATTCAATACTTTTGATTAGACTAAGCCGAAAAGCCCTGACAAGATCGTCAGGGCTTTTCCATTTTTAGACTTTTTGTAAGCCCAATTACTCGTAATATCTTCTAATGGCAACCCTATGTTCTGGCTTTCTTTTATCGTAGTTCTCGATTACCAATTCTACAATCTCAGGAGCATCTTTACCGATGGATTTCTTCGAGGAATATTTCGTTACGTACAAATTATAAGAATCACCCCTATCCTCAAAAATCATAAAATGCTGAGCATTGAGCTCGGAGAAAGCAATTTTGTTATCTGAGAAAGTCCCGGAATCATCTTTAAAGAAAGAGGAAAACTCGAAGTACTTAAATACGTTCTCCATATTATACCAACTCTGCAGATAAACCTAATTCCAACAACTTGGAACATCGTGGCTTTAGGTCATCTAATTCGCCAGTCTTAACCGTACATTTTCCTTTATAATGCACCAAGTATGTGCACTGCTCTGCCTGCTCTGTAGTATGATCGCAAACATTGATCAGTGAATGTATGACAAAGTCGAAAGTATTCACATCATCATTATACAATACGATCTCATGCTGATTGACCTCTTGTTCAAGTACATCAATCTCTTCTTGTATCTTTTCTCTTGTACTCATATTACGAATGTATAAACTTTATCGTATATATTTAAGTGCCACCCAGTTATTTCTCTTAATTTTCTTTTCTAGAGTCAGCCCATATTTAGACACCTCATTATCTATTGTTGGGATATCGTCCTCGTAAAAACCACTTAACAACAGAGTGCCTTTCTTATGCAGTGAGTCGCAATAAATCGACATATCTGACAATAAAATATTCCTGTTGATATTTGCGATGACCACATCATATTGATCCGACTTCAGCAGGGAGGAATCTCCTTCATAAACACTGATGCCTTGACAATTATTTCTCTCTACATTCTCAATACTATTCTCATAGCACCATCGATCTATATCTATCGCATCTATGAGATTAGCACCTTTCATTTCAGCAAAGATCGCCAGAATACCTGTTCCGCATCCCATGTCTAAGACCTTCTTACCTTCCAAGTTCATATCCAACAAATGCTGAACCATCATATGAGTGGTTTCATGATGACCAGTACCAAAGCTCATTTTTGGTTCGATTACTATATCGTATTGCAAATTCGGATTATCATGGAAAGGAGCTCTGATACTCACTAGATCGTCAACTTGAATTGGATCAAAGTTCTTTTCCCACTCAGCATTCCAATTGGTTTGAGCTACTTCTTTGGATTCATATTCAATAGAGAATTCATCTGAATTCAATACATATACCTCATCTAGAATAGTAGGATTCCATTCCCTTTGTTGAATATAAGCAGTGACCCCGAGATCATTCTCAACGAAACTCTCAAAACCAACAAATCCTAATTGCGCAATTAGGATTTCTGTTGTAGGTTCTTTAGGAGTACACTTAAAATTATATTCTATATAGATCGCATCCATTTAGATGGCTTTAATAATCGCCGTAAAATCAGCAGCTTTTAAAGAAGCACCACCGATCAATCCTCCGTCGACATCTTCTTTCGAAAAGATCTCTTGAGCATTTCCTGGCTTTACAGAACCTCCGTATAAGATGGAAACTCCGTTAGCAACTTCACTACTAAAATTATCTGAAATAAGATTTCTGATGAAAGCATGCATTTCTTGTGCTTGCTCTGGAGAAGCGGTCTCTCCTGTACCAATTGCCCAAACAGGCTCATAGGCTAGAACGATACTCTTCCATTCATCTGCGTTCAGAGTAAATAATGCATTTTTTAGTTGAGATTCAACAACTGCAAAATGGTTATCAGCTTTTCTATCTTCTAATAATTCCCCGAAACAAAAGATCACTTCTAAATTATTAGCCAGAGCTGCTTCAACTTTATCCTTTAAGATCTCATCGGTTTCTCCAAAATAAGTTCTTCTTTCTGAATGACCTAAGATCACCGTTTTGATTCCGATTGAAGTTAACATATCAGCCGAGATCTCTCCAGTATAAGCTCCTTTTGACGCTTGGTGCATATTCTGGGCAGATACTTCTATCGATGTTCCTTCTGTTGCTTTTACTGCTGCTGACAAGTTTACAAATGTAGGAGCAATCACAACTCTTCCATTCGCATTAACTCCGCTTAACTCAGTTTTAAGATCATTGATCAATTGAGCAGTTTCGTCCGCATTATTGTTCATTTTCCAGTTTCCTGCAACTATATTTTTTCTCATGATTTCGTTAATTAATGAATCGCTAAAGTACTTAATTTTTCAAGGTTGATATACTATTTTACTTGCTTATTTTTTTGATTTACACACAACTAAAATCCAAGCTTAACTTAAGACTCTAATCGAATTCTAGGGTCCAACCAGCTGTAGATGATATCCACTAAAATATTAATCATAATGAATAAGGTTGCTATCACCAAAACACTTCCCATGATTACTGGAAGATCTAGGGTATTTAGAGAATTAACGATCTCCTTACCTAGACCATTCCAATTAAAAATATACTCTACAAAAACAGCTCCGGCCAGCATAGAAGCGAACCAACCCGAAATAGCAGTAACCACCGGATTCAACGAATTCTTTAAAGCGTGCTTTTTGATAACTTGATAAGGTGTTAACCCTTTTGCTTTTGCAGTTCTTATATAGTCTTGACTCAATATCTCCAAGAGTGAATTTCTCATTAATTGAATGACTACAGCCAAGGGACGAATTCCTAAAACTAACGCTGGTAATATCAAATTCTTCCATTGAATTTGCGAGCCTTCACCAAAATCATCCACGACATACAAGCTACCCGTCATTTCTAATCCGGTATATTCATGGAGGACAAATCCGAAGAACCAAGCAAATAAGATGGCCGAGAAGAAAGAGGGAACACTCATACCAAGAGTACTTATTACAGCGGTAATTCGATCGAAGAAACTATCTTTATACACAGCAGAAAGAACCCCAAAAAAGATCCCTAAAGCAATCGCAATCGCAATTGCAAATACGGCAAGAATAGCTGTATTTGGCAGAGTTTCGCCTATAACTTCTGAAACCTGTTTTCCATTCTTTTGAAAAGATTCCCTTAGGTAAGGATACTTCAGAACTACATTTGTTTCACCAACCGAAAACAAGGATTGATAGGAGTACTTTCCAGAATCTAAATGTGTGTAATCCTCTGTGTTGGCTGAATGAAAAGAAACAGGAGAAAGATCATTTAAATAATAGAAATACTGTTTGGTCTGAGATTTATCAAAACCATACTTTTTTCTAATATTGGCAAGTTGCTCTGAATCCTCTCTTTGATCCAACATCATTCTAGCGGGATCACCTGGCAAAATATTGAACAATAAGAAAATGACAGTAACCACTCCAAATAATGTGAGTATTCCATACAAGAGTTTCTTTACAATCAACTGGATCATTCTCTATTTATCGGCTTTAAGTTTACTGTATATTTCCAAGTCTACATACTCATCATTTGGCATCAACTCACCATCTCTTTCTATTCCTTCTAAGACAAACCCTAATCTTTTAGGAATATTCTTACTAGGCAGGTTTCCGACAGCACATTTGATCTGAACTCTATTTAGTTGTAGTTCATCAAAGGCATACTCACAAATTCTTTCTACGGCTTTGGTCATGATCCCTTGTCCTTGAAAATCCTCAGACAACCAATAACCCAGTTCAGTCTTCCTATTTAACAGGTCTGTTGTTTTAATATCAATTAATCCAACAAACTGATCATTCTTTCTGATAGTAAAGGCAAATTCAGAATCCTCCTCTGGCTTGTTATTGATGAATTCAACAAACTCTTTAATCGAATCTACATGTTGGGTTTTATCAACAAATGGTAACCAAGTACGCAAATACGACCTTTGATTATCTATGGTGCGATAAATATCCTCAGCATCAGACATTTTTAAAAGTCTCAATTCTATTTCTGAATCAACATGTAGGGTCATGAATATGTTATGAGTGGTATGCAAACAAATATAATTATTAATTACCTTTGGGCAACTTTTAAACGCTTTTATGACAACAGCAGAACTCCACGCTCAAATTCAAAAGAAAAAGTCTTTTTTATGTATTGGATTGGATGTAGATCTCAATAAAATCCCTCAGTTTTTATTAGAGAAAGAAGACCCAATATTCGAGTTCAATAAAGCGATTATTGACGCGACGCATCATCTTTGCGTTGCCTATAAACCCAACACCGCCTTTTACGAAGCATATGGAATAAAAGGTTGGAATTCACTAAAGAAAACTATCGAGTATTTAAACGAAAATCATCCAGATATTTTTACCATCGCTGATGCTAAACGAGGGGATATTGGGAACACCTCTACCATGTATGCCAAAGCCTTTTTTGAAGATATGTCTTTTGATAGTGTGACGGTTGCGCCTTATATGGGAAAAGATTCTGTAGAGCCCTTTTTAGCATTCGACAATAAGCACGCAATCTTATTAGCTCTTACTTCTAATCAAGGAGCTTTTGATTTTCAAACTAAAAAGGTAGACGACGAAGAACTCTATAAACAAGTATTAAGAACTTCAACTACTTGGAATAACTCAGAGAATTTAATGTATGTTGTGGGAGCTACCAAGGCTGAATTTCTTACGGATATCCGAAAGATCATTCCAAACTCCTTTTTATTAGTTCCAGGTGTTGGAGCACAAGGAGGAAGTTTAACGGAAGTTTGTAAATACGGAATGAATGATCAAGTAGGATTATTAATCAATTCTTCTCGAGGAATCATCTATGCTTCCAAGGAGGATGATTTTGCCAATGCAGCTGCAAATAAAGCAAAAGAGCTTCAGCATCAAATGGCTCAGGTTCTAGGTTAATTTTCGGTACACAACTTTCAATATGAGTTCAACGACCTACAAAAGAATTATCTCTTTGGTTCCAAGTCAGACTGAACTCCTTTTCGATCTTGGTTTGGAGAATGAGGTTGTAGGACTTACAAAGTTCTGTGTTCATCCTTTTTATGCCAAACAAACAAAAACCATAGTAGGTGGAACGAAGAATATTAAGATTGAAAAGATCAAAGAACTCAAGCCCGATATTATTCTTTGTAATAAAGAAGAAAACACGAAAGAGATCGTAGAACAATGCTCAGAAATATGTCATGTGCATATATCTGACATATACACTTTAAAAGACACAGAAGACTTGATCTTAGAATATGGGAAGATGTTTCAAAGAAATGTTGAGGCATCAGGAATGGTTCAAAAATTAAGATTTCTCAAGGAAGATTTCGATTCATTCATTAAAAACAAGAAGGTTTTAAAAGTAGCCTATTTCATCTGGAGAAATCCATGGATGGCAGCTGGAAATAACACCTTTATCGATTATATGCTGACCCTGAATAAATTCGAGAATATATACGCTTCTAAAGAAAGGTATCCAGAAATAGAATTAAAGAAAATAAGATTGGAAGGAGATCCGGAAGTTGTCTTTCTCTCCTCAGAACCCTACCCGTTCAAAGATGAGCATGCTTTTGAGGTAGGAAGGTTTGCCCATCATGCAAAGACCGTCTTTGTTGATGGTGAAATGTTCAGTTGGTATGGTAGTCGGCTCTTAAAATCTTTCGATTACTTTAAAAAGCTTCGAAACAGGTTGGAATAATTAGTTGTTCAAATATTTCAACTGATTTAACTTCTTAGAAATCTTCATGGCTTTAAACGCTGCATAATCACTTACTACTTCATCGATAAATCGATAAGAATTAGATTTTTCAACCAACTGATCATATCTCTGTTCGAGGTGTTCCTTGATGAGATCTATTTGTTGTATTCGTGACATGATGTAGATTCAGATACACCTAATATAAACCAATTATTTGATAATCAGATTATTATTTCGACGAATTAACAAACTTTAACTATGAACGAAAAGTAAGAGATTATTTTTTCTTGAGTAAGTCTTGCAACGAGAATACTTTACGAAGTAATTCTGTATCTCTTAATCCTATCTTCTTACGGATACCCTCTTCCTCAATAGCGATCATTGTAAACACACCTTTCATTGACTCTTGTGTTACGTAATCTGTCAGATCTGGATTTACTTTTTTCACAAACGGCAAACCGTTATATTTTGAAACTATATCAGCCCATATCTTATCAGCCCCTACTTTTCCGAAGGATTTTTTTATCACTGGATTGAACTTCTCATACAAGGATACCGAGGTCTCATTTTGAAGATATCGGGTTGCGGCGTCTTTTTCTCCCATTAAAATTTCTTTTGCATCCTGAAATGAAATATTCTTTACAGATTCTACAAAAATTGGAGTGGCCGTCTTTACTGCATCTTCAGCTCCTCTATTCAAAAGTACTAATGCTTCATCAAGTAATTTAGATAATCCCAATCGGCGTAAGCGTTTATCTACCTTTTTCAATTCGTCTGGCAATACGATTTTGACCAGTTCATTCTTGTAAAAGCCATCTTTTCTCGTCAATTTATTCACCTGATTCCTTACACCATGGTCTAAAGCTTCTTTCAAAGCATCTCCGATCTGAGTTTGTGTAAAATCTTCTAATTTTGATTGCGCCTCTGAAGTAATCTGAAAAAACAGGGTAACTAACAGAGCTAAGGAGACTAAATTTCTTTTTTTCATAACTATCTTATTAATTCGATTCTGCAACGATTAGGATCTTAGCGAATCTGTATTCTTATCATAACCATAAGGACAATGCTTACAACCACTCTTACAGCAGTGACCACGCTTTAGGTGGTACTTCTCTGTAAAGACTCTGAAACCTTGCTCGTTCCAATAATAGTCTTCTTCGGTAAGTTCTATACGTTTGTTGTACATATTGCAAAATTACGACGAACAACTAAAACAAAAAAGGCTTTGATTGATCAAAGCCTTTTTTGTTATTATTCTATTTCAGGGGGATAAGTTGCTATTATTTCTTTCACAAAAGTATTGATTCGTTCGGTTCGCTTTTCCGGATTTTTTATTCGTAAGGATCCAGATCCAATTCCCTGCCAAACCAATTCATTATTTGTCTTGTCTATAAAATCAATAAACAATGTTCCTTCGGTATATTGATTCACATTTAGATTTTGATTTCCAAACATCCAAGGATTCCATCCCATTCGCCAACCCCAACCGATTCCCCAGTTGTTATTGTTGTTGATGTTTACCTTTTCTCTTGACTTTGTGAAGATACTCACCAAAATATCCGGGTTAGATGATTTTGTATATCCTTTGGCTGTTAATTCATTCTCGATGGCTCTCATGATTCGTTTTTTATCCAAATCCGAAACAGAAGCTTTGTCGATTCCTTTCTTGTAAAAGGCAAAGGTTTTGTAGGAATTGAACTCGGCCTGAGTATCGTAATCAGATCTCACCTTTACAGAACTACATGAAGATAACGTAATGAGTAGAATAAGCGTAGATAATTTTAGGAACTTCATAGTCTTTTGGGTTTAAATGTTCGTAAATAGTTGTTCATCAACTTTATTAGGAAGTGTTACTTGTAACTCTTTTTCTTGTTTCATAGCTCGTTTGATGGCAAAAATGGCTTCATCATTTCTAGCCCAACTTCTTCTCGCTATTCCGTTGTTTACATCCCAAAAAAGCATCGATTTTAACCTCTTTGAAGCTGCTTTAGTACCATCAAGAAGCATGCCAAATCCACCATTAATAACCTCACCCCATCCTACTCCACCTCCGTTATGGATTGAGACCCAAGTTGCACCTCTGAAACTATCTCCAATCACGTTATGAATCGCCATATCGGCTGTAAATCTAGAACCATCGTAAATATTGGAAGTTTCCCTAAATGGCGAATCCGTTCCAGAGACATCATGATGATCTCTACCCAAGACTACCTCACCAATTTCTCCTTTCTTGATCGCCTTATTAAAAGCTTTTGCAATCTTGATTCTTCCTTCCGCATCTGCGTATAAGATTCTAGCTTGAGAGCCCACCACCAATTTATTTTCTTGAGCCCCTTTGATCCATTGAATATTATCGGCCATTTGTTGTTGGATCTCTTTAGGTGAATTCTGTCGGATCTCCTCTAAAACACGACAAGCGATCTCGTCAGTCTTCTTCAAATCCTCTGAATTACCAGAAGCGCAAACCCATCGAAATGGTCCGAATCCATAATCAAAACACATAGGCCCCATAATATCTTGTACATAACTTGGATAAGCAAAAACCTCTGCTCCTAAAGCCGAATTTATAGAATCACATAGCTCTCCATTCTCATCTTTGTGGATATTCGCTCCGGCTCTACTACACTCCAACAAAAAGGCATTACCATAATCAAAAAAGTAAGTTCCCTTTTTACAATGTGCATTGACCGCCTCTGCATGTCTTCTTAAGGACTCTTGAACTTTCTCTTTAAATAATTCTGGATCTGAAGCCATCATATCATTAGATTCCTCCAAAGTCATTCCCGCAGGATAATACCCACCAGCCCAAGGGTTATGCAATGAAGTTTGATCTGAACCTAGGTCAATTAGAATATTCTCTTTATCAAAATGTTCCCACACGTCCACGATATTGCCATGGTAAGCTATTGAAACCACTTCTTCCTTTCTTTTGGCTTCTTTTACTCTCTCAGAAAGTTCAGTTAAATCCGAGATTACCTCATCAACCCACCCTTGAGAATGCCTTGTATGAACTGCTTTTTTATTGACCTCAGCACAAACAGTAATACAACCTGCAATGTTCCCAGCTTTGGGTTGTGCTCCACTCATACCACCTAAACCGGCAGTCACAAATAAATTTCCTTTAGGTGATTTACCAATCTTTCTAAAACCATTCAAGACCGTAATTGTTGTACCGTGAACAATCCCTTGCGGACCAATGTACATATAGCTACCCGCGGTCATTTGTCCGTATTGAGTTACTCCCAAGGCATTGAACTTTTCCCAGTCATCGGGTTGTGAATAGTTGGGAATCATCATTCCATTGGTTACTACCACTCTAGGTGCATTCTTATTGGAAGGAAACAAACCCATAGGGTGACCAGAATACATGACCAAGGTTTGCTTATCCGTCATTTCAGATAAATATTTCATGGTCAATAAATATTGAGCCCAATTCTGAAAGACAGCGCCATTTCCACCATAAGTGATCAATTCGTGAGGATGTTGTGCCACTGCATAGTCCAAATTGTTCTGAATCATCAACATGATGGATTTTGCCTGTGTTGATCTACCCGGATACTCCTCTATAGGACGAGCATACATCTTATAATCGGGTCTGAATCGATACATATAAATACGACCATAAGCTTCTAATTCCTTGGCAAATTCTGGCAGTAATTCGGCATGATGTTTCGGGTCAAAATACCTTAGAGCATTTTGAAGCGCTAACTTTTTTTCTGAATCTGTTAAAATTTTCTTCCTTTTTGGAGCGTGATTAATCGCTGGATCATACTCCTTTTTAGAAGGCAAAATATCTGGAATCCCTTGCTGAATAAGGTCTTGAAATGTCATATGTTCTTTTGGTTGATTGCTTTACAAAGATATTTATTTTTTGAAACCCGTCATTTTTATGACTTCAAAAAAATAGCCTATTTTTTGAAAATTCCGTAAATTGCACTCCCAAAATCAGACATTTTTTACGAATGTAACTCTAATCGAGTGATTTGGTGAGTAAAATCATAATTTGATTATCGAAAGATGGTTAAATGTTATTAAACATTATCAAAATACATGGAACAAATAGCTCCTTACAAACCTAAACATAAAGTAAGAATCGTAACTGCAGCATCACTCTTTGATGGGCACGATGCAGCCATCAATATCATGAGACGAATTATACAGTCGACCGGTGTTGAAGTCATTCATTTAGGTCATGATCGGTCTGTTGAAGAAGTTGTCAACTGCGCCATTCAGGAAGATGCAAACGCTATTGCAATGACTTCTTATCAAGGTGGACATAATGAGTATTTTAAATACATGTATGATCTTTTGCAAGAAAAAGGAGCTGGACACATCAAGATCTTTGGTGGTGGAGGTGGAGTGATCTTACCTGAAGAGATTAAAGATTTGATGGATTACGGAATTACCCGAATCTATTCACCAGATGACGGCCGTGAAATGGGACTGCAAGGAATGATCAATGATCTTGTTCAGAAGTCTGACTTTGCAATTGGTGATGTCTTGAACGGTGAAGTGAATCACTTATCAGATAAAGAAATAGGAAGTATTGCAAGAGTAATCTCATCCGCAGAAAACTTCCCTGAAGTAGCCAAAGAAACCATGGATTTTATCCATGATAAGAATAAGAAATCGAAGACTCCCGTTTTAGGGATCACAGGAACAGGAGGAGCTGGAAAATCGAGTTTAGTAGATGAACTCGTAAGAAGATTCTTGATCGACTTTCCAGAAAAAACGGTTGGTTTGATCTCCGTAGACCCTTCAAAAAGAAAAACAGGAGGAGCTTTATTAGGAGATAAAATC
>CAZDKB010000052.1:0-17172 GCA_964505885.1 uncultured Flavobacterium sp. | reverse complement strand
TGTAAAAAAGTGGCCCTCTATTGCCAATTAGATTGAGTAACACAATGATTGGGATGAACGGAATAAATATAATCAGTCCGATTAATGAAATAATCACGTCCAATATTCTTCTAAATGCCAAATAGAACCTGCTATCATTACTGCTACTAATTCTAATATTACTGTAGAAATTATACTTTCATACCGCTAGAATAGCGCTTGACAGGAGTATCTATATACCTCTGACATCCAGAAAAATTGATGATCTCATCCAATTTTGATGTGATCTCTTTTTTGGTCATTCCCAAAATAGCTCCATTCAGGTAAATATTTTCCTTTCCAGTCATCTCTGGATGAAAACCTGTACCCACCTCCAATAGGGAAGCTATTCTTCCTTTGGATTTAACGTGTCCTGTAGTTGGCCCAGTTACTTGGGATAGTATTTTCAATAGAGTTGATTTTCCAGCTCCATTTTTTCCTATGATACCAAGAACTTCTCCCTTGTAAACCTCGAAGTTAATATCTTTAAGAGCCCAAACATATTCTGAATCACCACTATTCGTTCTATCATTAGTATCTCCTATTTTTAAGTACGGATCTTCCTTTCCACGGATTCTAGACCACCATCTATTTAGATCATGACTGATAGTACCGGTTCCCAAGACACCTAATCTGTATTGCTTGGAAACATCTTCTACCTTTAAAATTAACTCTTGATTCATGTTAAATAGTGTCAATAAATGATTTTTCTGTCTTGTTAAAAATCAAGGTGCCAATTACCAAAATCAGTAAAGAAAAAAGCGCGGTTACTACGATTCCTGTAAAATTCACTATACCTTCATTAATTAACATGTATCTGCTCAATTCAATCAGCTGAGAAAGAGGGTTATATTCTATGACCCAACCTATTTCCCCTAACTTCTCTTTAGCAACTTCAATTGGATACATAACCGCTGAAAGATACATCAGCAATTGAACACCAAATGTTACCAAAAAAGTTAAATCTCTATATTTCGTGACCATTGAAGATATGATCATTCCTAAACCTAAACCCATCATTCCCATAAATAAAATCACCAATGGGTATGCAAGAGCATAAATATTAGGAGAAACACCATTACCATTGATCACGTAGTAGAGATAAAAAGCCACAAAAATTCCAAATTGAATTCCGAACTTCAACAAATTTGAAATAACAATAGACAAAGGCATTATTATTCTGGGAAAATATACCTTGCCAAAAATTGCTTCATTTTTCTTAAATGTATCTGAAGTGGCAGTAAGGCATTCTTTAAAATAATTCCATATTGTAACTCCAGCTAAATTGAATAAGAAGGGAGGTATCTCACCAGTCTGTATTCCTGCAACATTGTTAAATATTATCGTGAATATAAGAGATGTAAAAAGAGGCTGAATCAAATACCATAAAGGTCCAAGAATTGTTTGTTTGTAGACCGTAATGATGTCTCTTTTTACAAAAAGCAACAAAAGATCCCTGTATCTCCAAACTTCTTTTAAATTAAGGTTTAGGAGTTTGTTTTTCGGAGTAATTGTAATAATCCAATTTTCTTCTTTCATCCTATTCTCACAGAATTGTTTAAGGGTAGCTATTCTTATGTGAAATCCTATCAACGTAGGGCCAAGCCGTTTATCGACCTTTCTTACAAATATAGGCTATTTTAACACAAATTAACATTTTGAATCAAGTTTTATATCAACTACTTTTACCCAATACAATACAACCAAAATGAACAAACAAATCATAGAATGTGTCCCGAATATTAGTGAAGGACGAGATACAAATAAAATACACGAAATAGCAAACGTTGTAACTCAGGTAGAGGGAGTACAATTATTGGACGTAGATCCTGGATATGCAACAAATAGAACAGTGATTACCTTTGTTGGTGAACCTCAAAAAGTAATCGATGCCGCCTTTCTGTTGATCAAAAAAGCCTCAGAATTGATCGATATGAGTAAGCAATCAGGTGAGCATCCAAGGTTTGGAGCTACAGATGTTTGTCCGCTCATCCCAATCGCAAACATTACTATGGAAGAAGTAGCAAAATATGCTCATCAATTGGGAGAGCGAGTTGGTAAGGAATTAGGTATTTCTGGATATTATTACGAGAATGCTGCTACCCAAGAAGAAAGAAGAAACTTGGCAACCGTAAGAGCGGGTGAATATGAGGGACTTGAGAAGAAGTTATCCGACCCCAATTGGACCACGGATTTTGGCCCGACCAACTATAACGAACAAATTATAAAATCAGGAGTAACTGCCATCTCCGCAAGAGACTTTTTAATTGCTTACAACGTTAATTTGAACTCAACATCAACAAGACGTGCAAACGCCATTGCCTATGATATTAGAGAGGCAGGAAGGGTAAAACGTGAAGGAAATCCATTAACGGGAAAAAAAGTACTTGATAAAGAAGGTAATCCTGTAAGAATTCCAGGTAAATTAAAGGCTGTTAAAGGTATCGGATGGTATATAGAAGAGTACGGTGTCGCACAAATATCTTACAACCTAACCAATATCAGCATTACTTCCATGCATCAGGCATTTGATGAAACGGTAAAAGCTGCGGATCAGCGTGGACTCAGAGTTACGGGATCTGAATTAGTTGGTTTGGTTCCATTGAAGGCAATGTTAGATGCAGCTGATTACTTTTTAACTAAGCAACAAAGATCTCTTGGAATTCATGAATCTGAAAAGATTAAAATTGCAGTAAAATCATTAGGATTAGATGATCTAAAACCCTTTAAACCTGAAGAAAGAATCATTGAGTATGTCATGAATAGGAATGCTCAGAAAAGATTGATCGACTTCACTGTTGAAGGTTTTGCAAACGAAACGGCCTCGGAGTCTATGGCTCCAGGTGGTGGTTCTATTTCGGCCTATGTTGGTGCACTTGGTGTTTCATTGGGGACCATGGTAGCCAATTTGTCTGCACACAAAAGAGGTTGGGATGATAAATGGGAGTTCTATTCAGAATGGGCTAAAAAAGGACAATCTTTTAAAGACAAACTTCTATTTTTAGTTGATGAAGACACAAATTCATTCAATAAGATCATGGATGCATTCCGACTTCCAAAATCATCAGATTCTGAAAAAGAAGCAAGAAGATCAGCTATTGAAAATGCAACTATCTACGCCACGGAAGTCCCACTCGAAGTTATGAAAACAGCATACGAATCTATGATTGTTATGAAAGAAATGGCACAACATGGAATACAGAATTCTTTGTCTGATGCTGGTGTTGGCGCCTTGTGTGCAAGGACATCTGTCATTGGAGCCTATTTAAATGTGAGGATCAACGCCAAGGATATTAAAAATAGAGATAGAGCCGAACAGATTCTTTCAGAGGCTAGAGAAATCAAAAAAAAGGCTGTAGAATTGGAACAACAGATCGTTTCTGAAATAGATTCAAAATTATAAGAAATGGAGGTTGATATCATTGATTATGATTCCAAATATGATAAAGACTTTTATGAGCTCAACATTGAATGGTTAGAAAGCTATTTTTATGTTGAGCCTCATGATAAAGAAGTACTTGAAAATCCTAAATCCTACATCATAGACAATAAAGGATATATTTTCTTCGCTAAAGTAAATGATGAAATTGCCGGAACCGTGGCTCTAATCAATAAAAATGAGTGTTATGAACTCAGCAAAATGGCTGTATCACCTAAGTTTCAAGGATTAAAGATAGGACAGAAATTAATGGATAAATGCATTCACTTTTCAAAAGAACAAGGCTGGGATCAAATCATGTTGTATTCAAACAGAATACTCTCTCCTGCCATCAATTTATATAGAAAAGTAGGATTTGTTGAAGTAGAATTGGAATCAGATCCCTATTATCAGAGAGCTGACATTAAGATGATTCTGAGTTTATAAAAAACTTTCAATAGCCAAATTGTAACCCTTCAAGCCAAAACCAAATAATACTCCCTTGGCATTTGGGGCAATAAAACTTGTATGACGAAACTCTTCTCTGGCATGCACATTCGAAATATGGACTTCAACAACCGGGGTTTCAATTCCTTTTACCGCATCCCCTATTCCAACTGAAGTATGCGTATAAGCTGCAGCGTTTAAGATAATACCATCATAATCAAAACCTACTTCGTGTAATTTATCTATGATCTCACCTTCGATATTAGATTGAAAATAATCGAGTTCTACTGAAGAATAAGTTTTCTTTAGTGAATTAAAATAATCCTCAAAGGACTCCGACCCATAGACCTCTGGTTCTCTTTTACCGAGTAAATTCAAATTAGGTCCGTTTATAATCATCAATTTCATGTGACCAATGTACTAATAATTTGCATAAAAAGAGGAGCCTTAAAGCTCCTCTTTTATATTGTCTACTCGAACTAAATTATAGCCCGAACATTATTCCTAATCCTATGTTAGAAAAAGTTCCTCCATTTACACTCACTCCAGAATAAGATAGGTTGAGTGAAGTATTATCACCTAAACTGTAAGCTATCATGGGTCGATAATAGAAACCTCCATCATTTCCATCTGGCGACAATCCAACTGCATATCCAACATCCGCTCCAATTGAAAATTTTTCTCCTGCAGCAAACCTACCTGCAACGGCTAGCGGAAGGAAAGATGCATTATCCGGATTTACATCTTCATCTTTAAAATAACTTAAATACCCTGTTGCTAAACCAAAGCCAAAGTCAGACTCAGAATCGAACATGTAATTCGCGTCAATTCCAAAAACAAAAGAATAACCAGCTTCTGCGTCACCTGTAGGAATACCAAATGTGGCACCTGCACTGAATTGAGCACTTGCTGTTAATGCAAATACCCCTAACATTAATGTTAAAATGATTTTTTTCATGTTAAATAGATTTTGATTGTTCCTTCCAAGATAATAAAAATAATTAACTGACTTACAGACTGTTAATAATTAATCATAATTAACCCTCGAAATTTTGATGCTAAATTTCATTTTCACTAACTTCATTTCATGAAATGGAATCACGCAATTAAAGACTATGGTCTCTATTTAAAAATAGAAAGAGGCCTGTCTGAAAACACAATTGAAAGTTATACGCGTGACATCAATAAATTGATAAAATTCCTGGATGAGAAAGAGCTTACAATTGGGCCATTGAAGATCTCAGAAGAGACTATCCAGCAATTCATTTATGAAATAGCTAAAACTGTAAATCCTAGAAGCCAGGCTCGAATCATTTCAGGATTACGTAGCTTTTTTGATTTCCTAGTATTTGAAGACTATAGAAAAACCAACCCAACTGATCTAATTGAGACACCTAAGATCGGAAGAAAACTCCCAGATACCTTATCAGATCAAGAAATTACACGATTGATATCGACAATTGATCTTAGCAAACCTCAAGGGGAAAGAAACAGAACCATTCTAGAAACGATGTACGGCTGCGGGCTAAGAGTTTCAGAGCTAATTACTTTAAGGCTTTCTGATCTATTTTTTGATGAAGGATTTATTAGAGTGGTTGGAAAAGGAAGTAAAGAGCGATTCGTGCCTATACACAGACAAGCCCAAAAGTATATCAATTTCTATATTAATGATATACGTAGTCATATTCCAAGAGTAAAAGAATTTGAAGATACCCTATTCTTGAACAGACGAGGAAAAGGATTGTCTAGGCAAATGATCTTTATGATCTTAAAGGATCTTGCAATCAAAGCGCAGATTGGAAAAAAGATAAGCCCGCATACTTTAAGACACTCTTTTGCAACGGAACTTTTAAAAAGAGGCGCTGATCTAAGAGCAATTCAGCAAATCTTAGGACATGAAAGTATTACTACCACAGAGGTTTATGTACACCTTGACAAAAGTTATTTAAAAGAGGTTTTAGAAATCTATCATCCAAGAATAGACAAATAAAAATCCCACAACCAAAGTTCTTTAAAACCTTTATTGTGGGATTCTAGATTCGTATTCGAATCCTTTATTTAGCGACGTTTACAGCCCTTGTTTCTCTAATTACTGTAACTTTTACTTGACCTGGATAGGTCATGTCATTTTGGATCTTCTGGGTGATATTGTAAGATAATTCTGCAGCTTTAGAATCGTTTACTTTAGAACTCTCTACCATTACTCTCAATTCACGACCTGCTTGAATAGCAAATGCTTTTTGAACTCCAGTAAAACCAAATGCAATCTCTTCCAAATCTTTTAATCTTTGGATATAAGAATCTAATACTTGACGTCTTGCTCCTGGTCTTGCTCCAGAGATGGCATCACAAACCTGTACAATTGGAGCAATTAAACTTTTCATTTCTATTTCATCGTGGTGCGCACCAATGGCATTACAAACATCTCTCTTTTCACCGTATTTTTCTGCCCACTGCATCCCTAATAATGCGTGAGGTAGTTCACTTTCCGTTTCTGGCACTTTACCTATATCATGCAGTAATCCTGCTCTTTTTGCTAGCTTCGGGTTCAAGCCAAGTTCCGCTGCCATAATCCCACATAAATTTGCAACTTCTCTAGAGTGCTGTAGTAGATTCTGACCATAGGAAGAACGATATTTCATGCGTCCTACCGTCTTAATCAATTCTGGATGTAATCCATGAATACCAAGATCAATGACGGTACGTTTACCTACCTCAATGATCTCTTGATTGATCTGTTTTTCTGTCTTTTTAACGACTTCTTCAATTCTCGCTGGGTGAATTCTACCATCAGTCACCAATTTATGCATAGATAACCTTGCTACTTCCCTTCTTACAGGATCAAAACAAGATAGAATAATAGCTTCTGGAGTATCATCAACAATGATCTCAACTCCTGTTGCAGATTCTAAGGCTCTAATATTTCTACCTTCTCTACCAATGATTCTTCCTTTGACATCGTCAGATTCAAGGTTAAATACAGAAACACAATTTTCTACAGCTTGCTCTACTCCAACTCTTTGAATGGTGTTTAATACAACTCGTTTTGCTTCTTGTTGAGCTGTTAATTTTGCTTCTTCAAGAGTATCTTGAATGAATGACATGGCATCTGACTTCGCCTCTTCTTTCAATGAAGAAACCAGTTCCTTTTTAGCTTCTTCGGCAGAAAAGCCAGAGATCTGTTCTAAAAGATCTACATGTCTTTTGTGAAGTTTTTCAATTTCGTTTTCCTTTTTATCAAGGAATTCTAATTTATAAGTAAGGTCATTTTCCTTCTGCTCTAATGATTTATTAAGTCTCTTCGACTTATCGATCTCAGATTGTACTTGAGATTCCTTATCCTTAGCTCTTTTTTCTATTTCAGAGACCTTCTTTTCTCTATTTAATATTACTTTTTCGTGTTCTGCTTTTAGTTCTATGAATTTCTCTTTGGCTTGAAGCATTTTATCTTTCTTCATACTCTCAGCTTCCACTCTTGCTTCTTTGATAATAGCGTCTGCTTCTTTCTGTGTATTTGATATGATCTTGTTAGCCTTCGATTTCTCTAGGGATTTAATGATGATCACTCCGATCACCAGTCCTCCTATTACTCCTCCTATAAGAGGAAGTATCCATGCTTCCATAATTTTGATTTATTTGTATATAAAAAAAGCCCACATTAGTCGGTTTCTATAAACTCCATTATGACAAGTTTAGGACTAACCGATCGATCAAGGATCCTCTGATACTGAATAAATTCAGTATGAGGCTTGCTTTAGCAACCAAGACTTATCCTTCATAAAAGATTAGTGTTGAGTTTATCAAACATTTTACTAATGTAGGCAGTATGATGTTGTATTTAAAAGAACTTATTCTAAATGATTCTGCACCAATTTGGTGAGCTCATCTATCTTTTGTAATGCTTCTAGATTATTTGAATCTTTTTTAAGGTTTGAAATTTCTAATTTCGATGCAAACTGCAATGCGCACATCGCTAATACATCTTGTTTATCACTTACCGCATAACTCTGTTCGTATCTAGCGATAAGTTCATTAATCTTAGTTGCCGCCTTTCTCATACCTTCCTCTTCTTGTGTATTATTAACACTTAAAGGATAGGTTCTTCCAGCGATCACTAAATTTATTTTCAATTTTGCCACCTTATCAATGAACCTTTTATTCTTTCAATTGAACGATACATTTATCGATCTCTCGAATTAAAGCATTTATTTTGAGTTTTGTTTCTCTCGTGTTTTGGTTACTGCCTTCAATAGTTTTTGCAATCTTCAGCAATCTAAATTCTTCTTGTTGTTGCTTAATAAATTGCTCTTTTTCTAATAACTGACGTTGCAAATCCGACACATTTTGAAGCAATACTTCATTTTCCTTCAGCAAAAATTCATAGTTCGATAGCAAGTCTTTCAACTTATCTTCCAGTAGATGAATTGCTTCAATAGTGGTGCTCATTCAGAGATTATCAAATAAACTATCCGAACAAAGTTAGCATTCTGAATTAAAAATCACAACTATTTTTGATTTTTCAAAATAATGAACAAAACTTTAGCTTAGTTCTTAACATTTTTATTTCCACGATTTTTTATTTTCGTGAAAAATTATACGTATTGAAAAACGGTATAACCCTGCTCCTATTATTCATTCTATGCTCTGGATATTCTCAAAAGAACTATCCAGAAGATTACTTTAGAAGTCCTTTAGATATTCCTCTTGTATTATCCGGAACCTTTGGAGAATTGCGAGGCAATCACTTTCATGCGGGAATGGACCTTAAAACTCAGCGAAGAAATGGTCTAAATGTATATGTTACTGCGGATGGTTACGTATCTCGCATCAAAGTAGCTCTTTGGGGGTATGGAAAAGTAATCTATGTGACTCATCCTAATGGTTACACTACAGTTTATGCTCATTTGAGCAAATTTGGAGAGGGTATCCAAGAGTACGTTAAGAACATTCAATACAAGAAAGAAAGTTACGAAACCGGAAATATCTTCCCGAAAAAAGGTGAAATACAAGTAAAAAAAGGTCAGATCATAGGCTATTCTGGTAGCACAGGGGGTTTTGTAGCTCCTCACCTTCATTATGAAATAAGAGATACAGAAACAGAACATATTATCAACCCGATGTGGTTTGGCCTAGATATCAAGGATAGTTTGGCACCCAGAATCACGAACTTGATGGGTTATCCTTTGAACTCAGATTCTCGAATCAACGGAAATAACAAGAAACTTGTAATTCCTATGAAGAAAAAAGGTGACGAATACACTACAAACCGTATCACCGCAATAGGAAAAGTCGGGTTTGGAGTCACCACATGGGACCGATTAGGACAAGCTCTAAATAAAAATGGAGTCTATAGCATAGAAATGAAAGTAAACGGTAATAGAACCTATTATCACGATCTTGAAACCTTTTCTTTTGCTGAAAGCAAGTTCATTAATCTACTGATTGACTACCCTCATTTCAAAAAGTATAAAAATAGAGTTCAAAGAGTATTTCGTCATCCTGCGAATAAACTCAGTATATATGAGGACCTAGTAAACGAGGGCGTTGTTCAAGTTCAAGAAGGCATGAGTTACTTAGTTGAGATCATTATTAAAGATTTTAAGGGTAATACTTCTCAACTAAAAATTCCGATTTTGGGAAAGAAGAGCGAAAGAATATTTTCGGCCTCAAAAGACACCACAAATTATAAAATCACAAAGAGTGAATTCTCTAAATTCTCAAAAGACGGAGTGACGGTTGCATTCCCAAAAAACACATTTTACGACAATATTTATCTTGACTTTGACGTGAAAGACGGAATTGCCAAAGTGCACAAACCCAATGTTCCTCTTGATAAGAACTTCACAATTACATTCGACTCTACAATGTACAATCCGCAAAAGGTAGATCAATTGTACATTGCCAATGTGAACAACAAAAAGTATCCAAGCTATCAGAATACAAGGAAGAAAAAGGATAAAATATTTACGACCTCAAAGACATTGGGGAAGTACAAAATTCTCAAAGACTCTATAGTCCCTAGGATCTATAAACCAAATTTTAAGAAGGGAGCTTGGATGACCAATAGTAAATACCTAACTATTAAGATTTCTGATTCTCAATCTGGTATTAAATCATACGAAGCTTTCATTGATGATGAGTGGGTTTTAATGGAATACGATTTGAAAAAGAATAAATTATCTTATGATTTTAGCGACAAAAAATTGGTAGGTAGCAAACATATCTTTAAACTTGTAGTTTCTGATAACGTAGGGAATACGAATACCTATACTTCTACGTTTTATAGAAAGTAAGTTAAGATTCTGTGAGAAAACTCTTCTTTTTATTATTACTGGCACCTGCTTTCGTTTTTGCTCAAAAAACAGCCTTAGTCAAGGGATTTGTAAAAAATAAACAAAATCAATTTTTGGAAGGAGTCTCTGTGAGTTATGGAGACAATGGTACTGTTACAAAGACAAATGGATCTTACGAGATTAGAATTCCATTAGACGAAAAAGTAGTCATCACTTTTAGCTATGTAGGCTATAGAAATATCACAAAGGAATTTCTTGCAAAACGAGTGAAAGTTATTCGCTTCTCTCCAATCATGAGCCTCAAATCTGAAGTATTGGAAGAGATCATTGTCACCAATGATAAAAAAGATGCAGATGGAGTTACCACGGTTGATGCGAAACTCGCAAGGATCATCCCTAATCCAACTCAGAGTGTAGAGGCAGTATTAATGACTTTACCGGGTGTTAGCAACAATAATGAACTAAGTACTCAATACAATGTAAGAGGTGGAAACTTCGATGAGAATTTGGTCTACGTTAATGGGATTGAGATCTATCGCCCTTTTTTAGTTCGATCCGGTCAGCAAGAAGGTTTGAGTTTTGTAAACACCAATATGGTTCAGAATATCAACTTCTCAGCTGGGGGCTTTCAAGCAAAATATGGAGATCGTTTATCATCCGTTCTAGATATTACTTACAGGAAACCAAGAGAGTTTGGTCTAGCCATTGATGGTAGTCTTCTTGGAGGAAGTATTACCATAGAAGATCGCTTAATGAATGATAAGCTAAGTGCTATCATTGGTGTTCGATATAGAGACAATAGTTTGTTCGTAAATAGCAAGCAGATCGAAACCAACTTTAGACCTCGTTTTACAGATGTACAAGGATATTTCTCATATGAACATAATGAACAATGGACATTTAACTTTTTAGGAAATTTCGCCTTGAACGATTACGATTATCAGCCTGTCTCTAGGAGAACTAGGTTTGGAACAGTGAGCGACCCATTAGAGTTAATCGTTTTTTATGATGGTCAAGAAAAAGATCAATACTTGACCATGTTTGGAGCTTTAAGCACTGAATATCAAGTAAATGATGATCTTAAATTAACCGCTGTTGTTTCTTCTTATAATACACAAGAAGAAGAATATTTTGATATTGCGGCTTCCTATAATATTGGGGAGGTTGATACGAATATTGGATCTGAGTCTTTTGGTGAAGTCACTTTTGCTCAAGGAATTGGTTCACAACTCAATCATTCCAGAAATGATCTAGATGCTTTAATTACAAATGTTCAAATCCGAGGGAATTATAAAAAAGATGGTGATCAACTGGATTTTGCCATTAAGTATCAAAATGAAGACATCAGGGATAGAATTAGAGAATATGAGGTAATTGATTCTTTAGGGTTTTCAGTACGTCCGCCAGGTACTCAATTTATCAATGATCAGCCTTATAATGCGTTTACAGGTCCAATTACACCTTTTCAAAGCATTAGAGCCGACAACAAGCTTAGTACAAACAGAATCATGGCCTTTGCACAATTTAGTCGTCGTGGTTTTATTGGTGATCATCAGATTTGGTGGAATATAGGTGTTCGCGGTCATTCATGGTCGGTAAAAGCAAACGGAGCTTCACCTGTAAATCAGTTTATAGTAAGTCCAAGAGGACAATTCGCAATAAAACCTGATTGGGAAAAGGATATGCTTTTCAGAATATCAGCTGGACTCTACGCGCAACCCGCTTTTTACAAGGAACTAAGAGATTTTGACGGGAACATCAATCCTAATGTAAAAGCCCAAAAATCCATTCATTTGGTTACAGGTATGGATTACAGCTTTACTATGTGGGACCGACCATTTAAGTTAACAACAGAATTATACTATAAAAGCATGAGCGACATCAATTCTTATGTTGTTGATAATGTAAGGATTCGCTATCGTGCTGATAACGTTACTGAAGCCTATGCAACCGGAATTGATGCCAGATTGAATGGTGAGTTTATTCCGGGAAGTGAAAGTTGGATCAGTTTGGGGATTTTAAAAACTGAGGAAAACATAAATAACCGAGGATATATTGCAAGACCTACAGATCAGCGTTTTAAGTTAGGTATACTTTTCCAAGATTATGTTCCTAATATGCCAGACCTTAAAGCCTATTTAAACTTGGTGTATAACTCTGGACTTCCAGGAGGAGCACCTGCATATGCTGACCCTTATGATTTCCAAAACAGGTTGCGTGATTATAGAAGAGCCGATCTAGGTGTATTATATGTTTTTAAAGATGCAAACAAGAAGGCAGAAAATAGTAGTTGGCTGGTCAATTTTAAAGAATTAACAGCTGGACTAGAGCTATTTAATATGTTTGATATCCAAAATTCTATCACCAATACTTGGGTTAGGGACGTAGCCTCAAAAAATCAATTTGGTGTACCGAACTTCCTTGCAGGGAGAATTTTGAATTTTAGATTTAGCGCAAGATTCTAACGGCGTAACAAAAAGGCAATTATCCTGTCTAATACTTTGTAAACTACCAGCCATGATTAAAGAACTAAATAAAAGAGGGGTCTTTCAAAACAAAAAAATTACGGATTGTTATCAAAAATTCAGTGATCTTTTAGAAGAACTCAAAGCACGTGAAATTTCTGACAAAGTAATAGCCCTCATCAACCAAGAGATCGATCTTATCAATCAAGAGAGCGAAGAAAAAGCTCTAAAAAAGCGCGTTTATAAAAGCCAATATAAGATTATCCACACCTTGGAAAGAGAACATAAAATTGTGCCTAAGAATTTTTACCGTAACAAATGGATGGTTTTGGGTATGACAATTTTTGGTTTGCCTTTTGGAGTTGTTTTTGGGTCAGCTTTGGGTAATATGGCATTTATTGGAATTGGTCTTCCTATAGGAATGCCCATAGGAATGGCAGTCGGAGCAAAAAAAGATGCTGAGGCCGCGAAGAATGGTTTGCAATTGAACTTTCAGTGGGGTTAAAAAAAACCGAGTCAAGGCTCGGTTTAATTTATTTTATAAAATCTGAGCAGCGTGATCTTTGGTTTTAACCTTAGTAATCACATCTTCTAAAACTCCATTTTCATCAATGACAAATGTAGTTCTATGAATCCCGTCATACTCTTTTCCCATAAACTTCTTAGGACCCCATACTCCAAATGCATTGATCACAGCATGATCTTCATCTGCCAATAAAGGGAAAGGCAATTCATATTTATTAATAAAGTTTTGTTGTCTTTTTGCTGAATCTGCACTCACCCCCAGAATCTCATAGCCTTGTGCTTGAAAGGTCTGGTAGTTATCTCTTAGGTTACAAGCTTCTGCCGTGCAACCTGGTGTACTAGCTTTTGGATAAAAGAAAACAACTAATTTCTTACCTGCGTAATCACTTAATTTACGAGTATTCCCTTGTTCGTCTAATGCCTCAAAGTTTGGAGCCTTGTCTCCTGCTTTTAATGTTGTCATGTGATATATGTTTAGATTTTTTTCTAGCCACACAAATTTACGACAATGTTTTTGTTTTGAGAAGTAAGAATTTAGTTGAAAGTAGAAAAGAGAAAGGGGAAAGGTTATTAATTTAAAGTATTCACAAACAACTAACATCTAACATCCAACACACAACAACCATGATTCTTTGTAACTTTGCATCTTTGAAACTAAATCCATGACCAAAGCCGATAAAGTACAGTTTGTAATCGATAAATTAGATGAATTCTATCCAGAAATACCAGTCCCATTAGATCATAAAGACCCATATACTTTACTTGTTGCAGTTCTTTTATCTGCTCAATGCACAGACGTGCGTGTCAATCAGATCACACCTCTTCTATTTGCTAAGGCAGACAACCCTTTTGATATGGTAAAAATGACCGTAGAAGAGATCAAGGAAATTATAAGGCCCTGCGGTTTGTCACCAATGAAATCAAAAGGAATTTACGGGTTATCGAAGATCTTGATTGAAAAGTACAACGGAGAAGTGCCCCAATCCTTCGAAGGACTGGAAGAATTACCAGCAGTCGGACACAAAACGGCGAGTGTGGTAATGAGTCAGGCATTTGGGGTTCCTGCTTTCCCTGTAGATACTCATATCCATAGATTAATGTATCGTTGGAACTTATCTAACGGAAAAAGCGTAGCTCAAACAGAAAGGGATGCTAAACGATTATTTCCGAGAGAAAAATGGAATGATCTTCATCTTCAGATTATCTGGTATGGGAGAGAGTATTCTCCTGCAAGAGGCTGGAATTTAGAAAATGATATTATCACTCAAACAGTAGGAAGACAGTCTGTTCTTAAAGACTATTACAAGACTAAGAAGTAAAGTTCTTAAGATAAATGAGGTCGGCTTCGAGAACCTCAGCTTAAATTCGAGAACCTCAGTCTAAAAAAAAAGTCTTAACTCTCGTTAAGACTTTTTCCACTCTTAATTCAAATTCAATTCAATGAGAAAATTTGATTTGGTTTTAACCACTGATAGCGACTTGGAAAAATTAATCAAAAATTGAACTGTTTCTTGTTTTGGTTGCTCCTGAAAATCAGAAGACTTTTCAGTGTAAAGTTGCTTCATATATATGATTTTATTGACTGTTGTTCAACCATATAACGAAACAATTACCTTTTTATTATCAGTTTACTAAAATTATTTTATTTTTTTCTATGATCTTTCTTAGGTTGATTAACGCATACCGCATTCTACCTAGTGCTGTGTTAATACTTACATCTGTATTTTCACTTATTTCTTTAAAGCTCATGTCTTTATATATACGCATGATCAATACCTCTTTTTGCTCTTGAGGCAACTCATGAATGAGTTCTCGTACATCAGAGAGAATTTGCTCTTTTATGATCTTCTTTTCTGCGTTCAAATCACCATCACTAATGACCGAAAAAATATCAAACTCATCTGTATTTCTGAAAGAAGGCATTCTATTCGACTTTCTAAAATAATCAATGATCAAATTTTGAGCGATTCTCATCACCCATGGTAAAAATTTACCTTCTTCATTGTAGTTTCCTAACTTCAATGTTCTGATCACCTTAATAAAGGTATCTTGAAAAATGTCTTCTGTAATATTGCGATCTTGTACTTTACTGTAAATAAAGCTATACAAGCGCTGTTGATGTCTTTTAATTAAGATTTCAAGGCATAATTCACTACCTTGAATGTAATTGCTTACTAAAGTACTGTCTGGTGTGGATTTTTTATACATCATAACTACTTTTAGGAAAAGCTAGGGGCTTCTCAGGGGTTAAATTCCGTTAATCTTTAAAAGTAGTTTTCTTCTATATGTGTATAAATTTCTGATTAATAGGTTCTCAAAGATGTAAATTATTTCTATTACTTACAAATTTTTTAACAAATTATACTTGGAATGATTTATCTAAAAACTGAAAATTGATTATTTTTAGGGCTTGTTTTTTGAGACCATGAACGTAGACATTTCCCAAGTAGATCCCAAAGAAAATATTATAATAAAAGGAGCCAAACTTCACAATCTAAAAGATATTGATGTTGTTATTCCTAGAAACAAGTTAGTAGTGATCACGGGCCTATCAGGGTCGGGAAAATCATCACTCGCCTTCGACACTCTTTATGCTGAAGGTCAGAGGCGTTATGTAGAAAGTCTTTCTTCCTATGCAAGACAGTTCTTAGGAAAATTACACAAACCGAAAGTAGATTATATTAAAGGAATTGCTCCTGCCATTGCTATTGAGCAGAAGGTAAATTCTACCAACCCTCGCTCAACAGTAGGTACTTCTACAGAAATATATGACTATATCAAACTGTTGTATGCTAGAATTGGAAAGACCTACTCTCCTATTTCAGGTGACTTAGTTAAAAAGCACACCGTTACAGATGTCTTAGACTATATAAAAACCTTTAAAGAAAGAACAAAGCTATTATTACTTAGTCCTATTGAGATTTCTGAAGACAGAGACATTAAAACCGTTCTAAAGGTCTTAGCTCAGCAAGGTTATGCAAGATTACAATTTGAAGGACAGATTTATAGAATAGAAGATTTTCCTTTAGACAGATCTGATTATTCTAGTCTTAGATTAGTCGTAGATCGCGTCATTGTGCAAGACAATGAAGATTTTTACAATCGATTAGGTGATGCTATTCAAACCGCATATTTTGAAGGCAAAGGGGTTTGTTTCGTAGAGACCTTAGAAAACAATAAGGTGACCGAGTTTAATAATAAATTTGAACTCGACGGTATTACCTTTCTAGAACCCAATACCCACTTGTTTAGCTTTAACAACCCTTATGGAGCTTGCCCAAAATGTGAGGGTTATGGAAATACTATAGGAATCGATGAAGAGTTAGTGATCCCAAATACAGGGCTCTCTATTTATGATGATGCTATTTTCCCTTTTCGTTCTGAATCTTACAGACATTACAAGGATGAGATCGTTTCTGAAGGATATAAATTTGACATCCCGATTCACAAGCCTTGGTTTGAGTTAAGTGAAAAACAAAAGGAATTAGTTTGGAACGGAAACAGGAGCTTTAAAGGAATTCAACACTTTTTTGATGTCTTAGAAGAGAAAAGTTATAAGATCCAAAATAGAGTCATGTTATCTCGTTACAGAGGTAAGACGACATGTACAGAATGCAATGGGAAGCGCTTAAGAAAAGAAACTGATTATGTTCGGGTGTATGGTAAAACCATTTCTGATCTAATCACGATGCCTTTGGATGAACTCTATGATTACTTTCAAGGAATAGAGCTTAATTCTTACGAAGAAAAGATTGGAAAACGATTGCTGACTGAAATTAATAACCGTTTACGTTTTCTAAAAGATGTTGGTTTGAGTTATTTGACGCTTAATAGAACTTCAAATACGCTCTCGGGAGGTGAAAGTCAACGAATAAATCTTGCCACATCCCTAGGAAGTAGTTTGGTAGGATCCATGTATATCTTAGATGAACCAAGTATTGGTCTGCATCCGAAGGATACGGAGCGACTCATTGGAGTATTACAAGATCTTAGAGATCTTGGAAAT
>CAZDKB010000051.1:0-17444 GCA_964505885.1 uncultured Flavobacterium sp. | reverse complement strand
TCATTGCCATCACCTTTGCAAGTGTTATTGCGGGTATTCTTTTATCAGATAATTATATTCAGCTTTTTTGGCTGAGCAAATCCATACAGGTTGTCCTCCTGATTTTCTTGGTACTAATTCTTCAGTTCTTTAGAAACCCAAAAAGAGTAACTCAGCTTAATGAAGATCATATTGTAGCACCTGTAGATGGTAAGGTGGTTGTGATCGAAGAAGTTGAAGAACCAGAATTCTTTCAAGATAAAAGATTGCAAGTGTCTATTTTTATGTCTCCAATCAACGTACATGTAACAAGATATGCCTTGGGAGGAGTAGTGAAGTACAGTAAGTATCATCCTGGGAAATATTTGGTAGCCTGGCATCCTAAGTCTTCAACGGAGAATGAGAGAACTACCATTGTTGTAGAGAACAAAACCTTCGGGCCAGTTCTGTATCGTCAGATTGCAGGGGCTTTGGCTAAAAGGATTGTGAACTATGCAGTAGAAGGAGAAAAAGTGGTTCAAGGAACTGATGCTGGGTTTATAAAATTTGGAAGTAGAGTAGATGTATTCCTTCCGTTGAACACTAAATTAAATGTAAAGATTGGTGATACTGTAAAAGGTGGAGTCCAAGTAATTGCAGAAAAATAATGACATCTCAATTAGATATAGAGTTCGCTAAAGCGTTTCAACTTTTAAATGAGTCAGATGAAAATGTGGCTCCTGATGTGATGCTAAAACTCTATGCCTATTATAAACAAGCAACTTCTGGTGACATTTTCTCAATGAATGATGAGTCTGATGTGAGAAATGCATTTAAATTTAATGCATGGACACAGTTGAACGGGATGTCACAAGATGAGGCAAAGCAAGAATATATTAACTTAGCAAAAGAGATTTTAAATATTAATTTTTAAAAAAAGAATGATGAAAAAAGTAAGCACCCTAATCTTGGTACTTTTTGTAGCTTTTCAAATGACATCGTGTGGATCGGACAAAAAGGAAGAAAAGAAAGAGAAAAAGTCGGATGCAGCATTTGTATTAAGTGAGGCTAAGAATAAGGTGAAGTGGACGGCCTATAAGTTTACCGAAAAGACTGCTGTAGGTGGAGAGTTTAGAAAGGTGAATATCACATCTGGAGGAGAAGGAAATACAGCGAAAGAAGCTATTAACAATACAGAATTCTCAATTCCAATTAGTAGTGTTTTTACTTTAAATACTGATAGAGATTACAAAATCAAAAAATATTTCTTTGGAATCATGCAAGATCCTGAGCTTTTAAAAGGTAAGTTTTTAATTGAGACAGATTCTACGGGTCAGGTTGAAATGACGATGAATGGAATTACCAATAAATTACCTTTTAAGTATACTCTGGAAGGAAAGAAGTTTGACATGTCTACTACAATGGACGTGGTAAATTGGAATGCTCAAGCATCCATCGACTCATTGAATTCTGTGTGTAATGATCTTCACAAGGGATTAGATGGAGTTAGCAAATTATGGTCTGAAGTAGCAATCAATGCAACTATCGATTTCAAATAGAAAAAATAATTGGATTAAAAAGAGCCCCGATTTATCGGGGCTCTTTTTGTTTTCAAGAGTTTGAAAATGAGTATCTTTACCTATGAGCTTCTTGGAAATTTACTTGTATGGGTTTTGCTTTGTCATGGTTCTAATGACGCTGATTTGGATACTAAGTGTTCGACTGAGGAATGCCAGTATCGTAGATCCTTTTTGGAGTGTGGGATTTATTGTAACAGGCGCAACTTACTATCTATATACTGAAGGATTTCAGACAAGAAAAATCATTGTATTAAGCCTATTAGTGATTTGGGGACTGCGATTAGCCATCTATTTAGGCTGGAGAAATATTGGTAAACCGGAAGATTATCGTTATCAACAATTTCGTAAGGATTACGGACCAGAACGGTATTGGTGGTTTAGTTTTTTTCAGGTATTTCTGCTTCAAGGATTTCTTCTTTGGTTAGTTTCTGCACCTTTGATTTCTGCAATGCATTACGGGGCTGATATTCCTTTAGGTCTATTTGATTACACTGGCGCAGCATTGTGGTTGATCGGATTTATTTTCGAAGCTGGCGGAGATTATCAATTAACTAGATTCAAGAAGGATTCCAATAATAAGGGAAAACTTCTCACCTCTGGATTGTGGAAATATACTCGTCATCCTAATTATTTCGGAGATGCATGTCTTTGGTGGGGATTCGGATGCTTTTCTGTTTCTGTAGGTAGCTATCTGCCTTTGTTAGGGCCTTTATTAATGTCCTTGTTGATTATCAAAGTATCTGGTGTTGCCATGTTAGAAAGAACCTTAAAACACACCAAACCGGGTTATGAAGATTATGTGAGAAGAACCAGTGCATTCATTCCATGGTTTCCAAAGAAATAATTTGTTCAAGAAACTGTCATGCTGAACTGGTTTCAGCATCTCATAAATAAGTAATAGTTAAAATTAGACTCTGAAACATCCCAATCCCGAAACTTCGGGACGGGACAGAGTGACGAGCATAAGTGATTATATGAATATATGGTTAATCCTTTTTGTGGTCTGGGGACTTCCTTTGACATACTATCGAAGTAAGTTTCGCAAGATTGTATACCAGACAGATTCTTGGACCATCAATATAAAGCCTTTATTTATCAAAGAACTTAAAGCCATCTTTGGTAATATTTATCCGGATAATAAAGACTATATAAAGATGCGAAACTTTTATAGGGTCTATCTATCTATTTACACAGTACTCTTTACTTTGTATATGATTTACACTTAAAAGATGCCTAAATATATTGCAGTTAACGCGAGGGTGTCAATCGAACCATGAACAACAATACAAAACCAAAGATCATTCTTTTTGAAATGAAATAAAGTAGCGATCATCGCTCCTGTAATTCCACTCAATATCTGTCCTGTAATTCCCTGATAGGCATGGATAGATCCAAAGAAAATTCCGAACAATACAATATTCGCGATAATCGCAATGCTGCTTGTTCCAAAGATCTTTGTAAAGCGAGTCATTAAGTATCCTCTAAATATGACTTCTTCACCAAAAGCTGCCGAAGTCCATACGAATACCAAGGTACTAAGTAAGGCGTCTAAATTTCCCCGTATGGGATCAAATAAACTTATATCGATTGGTACTCCGGTTAATTCTGTCACTAGAGGGACTAATACAAATCGATAAATTAGCAAGATAAAAAGTCCAGTAATCGGTGCAATGACAACTAAGTTAAGGAGGGACAACTTCTTTTTTTGAAACCCAAGACTTCTTAAGAATTTTTTACCAGAATCCAGGTAAGCAATGAGTAGGACAAAAGCGGCTAGTGAATATATTGTTAAGAGCTCTAAGTCGAAATCCGAATAAAAGACAAAAGCCAAAAAAGCCAATGTTAGAATAAAAAGAGAAGTCGTTTTTAGTTTCATGAGTTACTTGAACTCAATATAGTCAATTTCAAACTCGAAGTCGCCATATTTTTTCTCGTCAGTAATAAAACCATAACGAATTATCTTTTTTTGCGCTTCTTCATCTAGAGTTTCATCCATAGCCTTCCCTATATAATGCTTCCTGAGTTCACTTAACTTAAAGGAGACAGTTTTCCATTTTCCCTTTGTCCCTTGAAGACTTGTTTTGTAATTCGGAATATACCAACGTCTGCTTACACTAAAGCTCATAGCCATAGAGATCCCTGTAGATCGATATTTGATCTCGACTTCCTTGTAATTGGAAAGTTCTTTTTTAGAATAAGAGCTTCTCAGAGAAGAAAAGCCTCCGTTATTATCAAGGGATACTTTTCCTTTAAACAAAACCGTGTTTTCGGTTAATACAGCGTTACCTTGAGATAACCCTCCCATTACTCCATCATTGACTACCTGCCAATTTTTACCGTCTTTTTTAAGACCAAAATCTATTTTTTCTGATTTCATAAAAGACATCATTAACAAGGTGATTAAAAGAGTTCTCATGAACTTAATTTTTAAAGCTGTTCAATGCCTCTATCAAGCTGGGGAACTTATATTCAAAGTTGTACTCAATAACTTTATCTGCTGAAACGCGACTTCCGTTCAATAAAATCGTCGCCATTTCACCAAAAAGAGCTTTTAGTAAAAAACTTGGAGCACCAATAGGTAAGAACGGTTTCTTAAAAACTTTCGCGAGTTTTTTTGAGAAGGTTTTATTGCTTTCATGTTCCGGAGCGACCCCATTAAAGATTCCACTCATTTTTTCCTCCTTAATTGCTTTTAGATATAAATTGCATAGATCATCTATATGGATCCATGGCATATATTGCAAGCCATCACCTAATGGAGTAATGACGGGTGTGTTCATCTTTTTTAATGCACCACCATCTTTACTTAAAACAATTCCTGTTCTGACAGCAACGGTTCTAATGCTTTCTGCTTCAAATTCAAAGATTGCATCTTCCCATAGTTTACAAACCTTGGCTAGATAATCATTTCCAGGATTATCATCTTCTGTAAATATGATTTCACTAGTGATTGAACCATAAATACCTACGGCAGATGAAGAAATAAATGCCTTTAAGGGAGTATGCAGTTTTTGAGTGTAATGAAGGAGTAATTCCGTAGATTTTACTCGGCTATCGATAATGACTTTTTTTCTTTTTTCCGACCATTTCTTGTCTGCAATTCCTGCACCTGCTAGATGTATGATATAATCTAAGTCTTGAAAAGCTTTTTCGTCTATATATCCTTTTTCAATATCCCAGACAAATGTCTTGAATTCAGAATTTAAATTTTCATTTCTACTTAATAATCTAACTTCATAATTATTGGATTTCAGCAATTTTGATAATCGCTGTCCAATCAGTCCAGTTCCTCCTGTGATAAGTACTTTTAGCATACTGCAAAAATACGGAAAACCGCCACCTTTTATAGTGACGGTTTTCTTAAAAATATGATAATAACGAGATTACTTGATCTCTTTCATTGCATTGTCAATCAATGTTTTGATATGAGATTTATGTGCTCTTGTAGCCATATTTCCCGTTCCATTACTCACCCATGTGCGCACTTTCTTCAAGTTGTAAATGGCCATTGATTGTGAGGTAATCGAGAAACGTGAAGCGGTTCTACCAGTTACCATTCCAATCAAACGTTTTACATATACCGCCTGTAAATTTTGACGCTGTGTAGTGATACTTCCATTTACATCTGGTAAGAACATAGCTTTATTCAAATCATTCATAAAGGTAGATAACTTGTATTGGTTACCATATGCCTCAGAATTTGATAATCGTTGCAAAGTACTTGGATGCATAATATGGGCCAACACTCTGTTTTGATATCCTAAGATTCTTTCTTGAATTTTTGGATCTTCTCCATAACCTAAGTTGTATCCTCTACGTTGTGGTGCTAAATAGTTGTACAATCCATCTGGTGCACTAAAAGCATCTGCTGCAAATACATATTTCTTCAAGGCATTAAAGGCTCTTTTTTGGTCTTCGAGACTAACCGGAGTATATGGCTTGGTGCCACCAGCTTGACCTGCCATAGCTCTGTCAACATATACACCACCAATAAAACGCGAAATGACATCTCCTGCGCGTGCTGCCTGTCCGTTAAGGATTGCATACGCCTGACGCAATTGCATATAGGTTTCTCCTTTTTTGGTAAAACGAGATTGAATATTTTGCATCATATCATTTACCAATTCAAAACGATCGATCGAGTACTGAATTTGATCATTCGATAAATCTCCCGTCATTACTCGAGGATCAATTGCTTTACCTGGTGAGCGCATATCATCCGCGTCGTTTCCGAAAATCAATTCTGGTTTGGTTGATTGATTTAATAAGGCATTCTTTTCTGCTTCATTCTTAAATGGTGTATAACCGAACTGAATCGCCCAAATATCGTAAGGACCTACAGCCATATCGTAATATTGACCTTGCTTAGAACGGTCTCTCGTGAGGTTGATTCCTGCATAGTCCATAACTGAACCGGTTAAGGCTTTTCCTTTGATAAAGTTGGCATCTCCTAATTGAGCAGGTGTAAACAACTGACTTGCTTTCATGTTGTGATTTAATCCTAAAGTGTGCCCTACTTCGTGCATGATTAAGGATTTCATCCCTTCTTTTTTCATGCCATCCATCTCTAGATCAGAAGCACCTGTCGCTGCCAATACAACTTGTCCGAACATATTATTCTCATGCATCAAATGTCCTTGTGAACAGTATAAATGCGGTTGATTTTTGGTCAACATGTCAAACTTGATTTGATCGTCAGATTCTAATCCGTAGTTCGCCGCTGTAGAGAAAATTCTATCATAGTAAACGCGGTTGGTAAAGTGAACGAATTCTAACATAATATCAGCTCCGAGCAATTCACCTGTTCTTGGATTTGCAAAACTTGGTCCGTATCCACCAAAAGGAGGTTGAGGAGATGAGGTCCAACGCAGTACATTATAACGAACGTCACCTGCATCCCAGTCGGCATCATCCGGCTGTACTTTAACAACCATAGCATTTTTAAAGCCGGCTTTTTCGAAAGCTTCGTTCCACGCTAAAACTCCTTCTTTGATGGTTTCTCTCCACTCAACTGGAGTTGTGTTTTCAATCCACCAAGTAATTGGTTTCACTGGTTCTGAAATCGCAGCATTTGGATCTTTTTTCTCTAATCTCCATCTGTGAATCATATCTCTATAATTCGTAACACCCGTTGAGGTCATGTCGTTAGTTTGTGTAAAGAAGTAACCAACTCTAGGGTCGTCCATTCTTGCTTTGTATCCATCTTCTGGCATATTCATGAATGTATGGAATACTTTAATGGATACATTTCTTCCATCAGTAACAGCAGCAGAACCACCGTTTAAAACTGTAGGGTTACTAAATACATACTCCGTTTTTACATTGGTGTTTTCTGGGTAATTCTTGATTTCGTTAATCTTGGATTTATTTTTGTCAAATCGTCCGAGTGTAAATGCAAATGGAGATCGACCTGGAAAACGAGGACCTTTTACTCGAGTAAAGGCTTCTGACAAGAATAGGGTTGTAGCATCAATAAGATACTCACCTGTTTTTTTATCGTGGAATAGCACTTTACCGCTAGCAATTACAGCGTCGCTAATATTGGAATCAGCCGATCTTGAAATTGCATTGTCTTTGTCAAAATAAAACGATGTATTGGGGGCTAAAAATTCGATTCGGTTGAAGTACTTTTTTACATGAAATATGGATGATCCTCCATAGGCACCTTTAAAGAGACCTGCATCTAATACTCCGTTAGCAATTTGTGAAAAGTAAATGTAGTCTTTGTCAAACTGATCTTCTTTAATCAGTAATTGAACACCTCCGGTTACCGTATCTTGGAAGATGGTAAATAACCCCTCCATTTTTTTGCTCTTTTTTGTTAAGCTTTTAATGGATTTTTTTGGTTTTTTAGGTTTTGGAGCAACTTGTTCTGTTTGTCCTTTTTTCTTCTTTTTTTTCTTTTTCCTTTGAGCTTCTGCGTCATGTACGCCAATAATGGCAAACATCAGTACGAAAGACCAAAGAATTCGAAGTTTTCTAGAATTCATGATTTTCATAATTTGAAGTTGATTAAATATGCTTACAAGATAATTGACTTATATCTTGATTTTGTTAAGATTAATATAAAATTCTACGATTAAAATACTTTGTTTTTATCAAACTGTCTCAAAAATCAACAAATATTAAAGCTTTGTTAATCAAAAGGTATACCCACATAAAAGCCGTATTTTTACATGAATGAAAAATGATAGTAGAAAAAGACGTGGATTTGCTTTTAAAACCTATGAAGCGCCCAATCAAACTCCTTTTGAGAAACTTTTTGAGATCTTCAAAGAATTGATCACCTATACCTCTGGTGATTTTGATGAAGCAATCGATTGGTTACGACAATTAGATAAAGAGTACGATCTAACAGATGAGAATTATACAATTGATGATTTTATTGAAGATTTAAAAGTGAAGGGGTACATCAAAGAAGAGGTGGATCCGGATGGGAACGGTGGAAACGTTTCCATAACCGCTAAGACCGAAAGGGCAATTAGACAACAAGCACTTAAACATATCTTCGGAAAGATCAAAAGAAGAGGAAGTGGGAATCATAAAAGTAAGAACGCCGGGGCAGGAGATGAACACACCGGTGATTTTAGAGCCTATAATTTTGGAGATGCACTTGAAAAAGTATCCATGACCGAAAGTTTGCGCAATGCTCAGATCAATCATGGAATTGGTGATTTTAAGATGACTGAAAATGATCTTGTCGTTGAAGAAACCATGCACAAAGCCCAAATGTCTACTGTATTGATGATCGATATTAGTCATTCTATGATCTTATATGGAGAAGACAGAATCACACCAGCCAAGAAAGTGGCTATGGCTCTGGCTGAGTTGATCACAACTCGATACCCGAAGGATACCTTGGATATTTTGGTATTTGGGAATGACGCATGGACCATTGATATTAAGGACCTTCCTTACCTGAAGGTTGGACCCTATCATACCAATACGGTGGCGGGATTGCAATTGGCAATGGATCTACTTAGAAGAAAAAGAAATACGAATAAGCAGATCTTTATGATTACTGATGGTAAACCGAGTTGCTTGAGATTGCCAGACGGTCAGTATTACAAAAATAGTGTAGGACTGGATCAACATATTGTAAATAAATGTTATGCAATGGCTCAACAAGCCAGAAGATTGCATATTCCAATTACAACGTTTATGATCGCACAAGATCCGTACTTAATGCAATTCGTTAGAGAATTTACGCATGCAAATCAAGGAAAAGCATTTTATACAGGACTCAAGGGACTTGGTGAAATGATCTTTGAAGATTACGAGAACAATAGAAAGAAAAGAATAAGGGGATAGGTTGACAATTATCAATTAGCAATGATCAGTTATCAATTGGTAGTGATCACAATAGTTTAAGAATAAAATGAAAATTTGGGTGACTGAGGTTCTCGAAGTCACATTAAATATAGAAGAAAAGAGAAATGAAGAATATTACAACACTTGGACAATTAAAAGAATCGGGTTATCAGAGTAGATCCATAAAGGATGAATTAAGAGATAATCTTATCCAAAAGATAAAAAATAAAGAAACGGTCTTTGATGGTGTTCACGGATATGAGAATACCGTGATTCCAGAATTGGAAAGAGCTATTCTTTCGAGGCACAACATTAACTTACTTGGATTAAGAGGTCAGGCCAAAACTAGATTGGCAAGACTCATGGTGAACTTGCTAGACGAATATATTCCTGTTGTCGAGGGTTCAGAAATTAATGATGATCCTTTACAACCAATTTCTAGATTTGCGATTCAATTGATAGAAGAAAAAGGAAATGATACACCTATCACTTGGTTACATAGAGACGAACGATTTGCAGAAAAATTAGCAACGCCAGATGTAACAGTTGCAGATATCATTGGTGATGTGGATCCAATTAAAGCTGCGAACTTAAAATTGAGTTATGCAGACGATAGAGTGATCCATTATGGGATGATCCCAAGAGCCAATCGTTGCATTTTTGTTATTAATGAATTACCAGATCTTCAAGCACGTATTCAAGTTGCATTGTTCAATATCCTGCAAGAGGGAGATATTCAAATCCGTGGATTTAAATTACGGCTGAATTTAGACATGCAGTTTGTTTTTACAGCGAACCCGGAAGATTATACCAATCGTGGGAGCATTGTGACTCCATTAAAGGACAGAATAGGTTCTCAGATTCTAACTCATTATCCAGACACTATAGAAACCGCAAAAATTATAACCTCACAAGAAGCGAAATTAGATAAACGTCAGTCTGAGTCTATTTTGGTACCTGAATTAGCCAAGGATCTGTTAGAGCAGATCGTTTTTGAAGCAAGAAAGAGTGAGTATGTTGATGTGAAGAGTGGTGTTAGTGCAAGATTAAGTATTACCGCATTCGAAAATTTATTGAGTACTGCAGAACGTCGATTACTTTTATCAGGTGATAAAAACACTTCTATTAGAATGAGTGACTTCGTTGGAATTATTCCGGCAATCACTGGTAAAATAGAACTTGTTTATGAAGGAGAGCAGGAAGGTGCCTATAATGTTGCACTAACGTTAATGGGGCAAGCAATAAAGTCTTTATATCCTTCATTCTTTCCTAAAATTCAGAAAATTGAAAAACAAGGAGAAGAGGCATCTTATGATGAGATTGTATCATGGTTCTTTAATAACTCTGACGACTTTGAAATATTAGATGACCTGAATGAAAGTGAATATACTTCTGTATTAAAAGCGATCACTCCTTTGACTAAATTTGTGAAAGAGTATCAAGAAGAAGTGACAGATAAGGACATTTTCTTTTGGCAAGAGTTTGTTCTATGGGCTTTGGTAGAGTTCAAGAAATTGAGCAAGTATAGATATGCTGAAGGGGTTCAGTTTAAAGACCCTTATGGAAGTTTTATTAACGGACTATAGAGTCATAGAATAATATATAGAAAAAGAAAACCACGGCATAGGCCGTGGTTTTTTTATCAACTAATTAGGAATGTGTCTTATCGACTTCTTCGTCTTCCCATTCTATTATTTCTCATTTCCATCATTTTTTCTTTGACAGTCTTTGAATAATTTGCTTTTGTGATTACTTCACCCTTTTCAGGTGCTTTGATTTTAATCTTCTCTCCTGAGTTAATAGAAACTTCAGAACATAACATTACTGTGTCTCCAGCGCTTACTTCAAGAATCAATCCTGGTAATCCCCAAAATTCTCCTGGTCCGTGCGTAACTGGAATCTGTGGAGTATACCAAGCTTCAATCGTAGTGGTATTCAGTTTTATCTCACCAGTTTCGGGGTCCTTCTTTGGAGCTCTTAAGTCTCCCCACGAGAAGTTATACCATGCAATTTCTTTTGTTGGAACAATTGCCATGGCTTTATAAACAGTGTAATTTCCAATCTTCTTTGTTTCAGTACCCATAGTCCAATTGATCTTGTAAACACTATCTTTCACAACAAACCTCTTTCCGTAGAATTCCTGACTTTGCGCAATCTGACTATCCTTGGTATTTCTGTACATATCTCCTCTAGAGAAATATGCACCCCAAGAATCTGTTGCACCAGAAATCGCATCTATTTTTTCATCTTCAAGAAATGTCGACTCAGATTTGTTAAATGTTAAAATATAGGTTTTTTCTAACCTGTTTTTTAAACGGGCTTTGATCTGTTTTTTCTGAGCTTCACTCATTCTTGCACCCCAGCTTCCAAGTTGCATTTTAGTTTTTTGCAAATACACAGCTCTTCCTTGAAATTCTTGAGAATGCGTAGCATTTGAGATACTAATAATTAGTAAGAAGAGGGACATTTTGAGAATTAGAGACTTCATGATTGTTAGTTTTATTGTCTAACAAATATAATAAAAAGTTAAACAAAATAAATGATAAATGTAACATTAACAATATTTTAAGTTACAATGTTAGAAGATCATTTCTTACTTTTTCTCAAAGATCCACCAGACAACACCATTGTTGGAATTAAAACTGAGTTTTAAAGTGCCTTTTTTCGTAGGGATAACATATTTGCCTAGGATATCCACCTTTTTGCCACGATACTTCGCATAGTACTCACCATCTTGGTACTTAAATTTGATTCCGTTGCTTAACTCAAAGACCAAATTTTTTTTACCCTCAAATTTTTTCGAATCTGTCAAATGTTTTTCTGCTATGATCTCATTTTGATTGATATAAATTTCTTTCGGATTCTTCTTGACCTTACCAAAGTTTGTAGTTTTTTGAAGTTCTACTTTATCACCTTTCGTAAGCCTTATGATCTCTGGTGTTGTTCTCCAACTAGGGTGAAGAATAAGCTGATAGTCTCCATCAATAGTCTCCACTCTTGGGGTTTGACTATATTTTAGAATGATGTAACCATGCGGATTTTTTAACTCAAATCGTGTTCCAGGAGGATAATACATGACTTCTTCTCCTTTAGTAATTTTTACGTAGGTTTTTTGAGCGAATATGGAAGTCGACATCAATAGAATGAAAAGGGTTAGAACTTTTTTCATGGGTATTAGTTTTAACTGATAATTGATAATTATTAACGACCGATTCTTTCTTTTTCGGCTTCAATTCCCGTATTTCTAGATCTTGCTTTTTTGATTTCATTTCTACCAAAATTGTAGGTCAGATTTACACGAAACTGTCTACTGTCGTTTCCTCCATTTCCAAGTATGGTAACATTTCCAAATCTTGTATCTCCTGCCCATGGTGAAGTGAATAGTACATCATTTACTGCAAGACGTACAGTCATTTTATCTTCAAAGAATTTCTTTTGTACAGCAAGATTTAATGATCCTAGGCTTCTTGTTTCATAAGTCCCTCCCCAAATGGAAGGTGAGCTATACCAACCAGATACTTCTGCTCTCCAATTCTTAGGTAACTTAAAAGTGTTCTGAGCATATAAGCTAAGTGAGTTTCTAGAAATAGGGTTGAAATCTTCATTAGTTGCTTCAAACATGCTCCTGTAAGCATTAACACTCACATAAACACTCCACCATTTATTGAACTTAGTCGGATAAGACAATCCTAGATTTACCACCTTTTGATTAGCAACATTTCTTGCAATCAATACACTTTGATTTGCTCCAACAGCTTCAGTAACTTGAGCCGAAAAGTCACTAATTATACTGTAACTCAATGAGGTTGTTAGGGTGTATTTATAAGTATGTGATAACCTAATATTGTCTGTGTATTGTGGTTGTAGAAATGGGTTTCCTTGGCTAAAAGATAATTCATCAATATTGTAAACAAAGGGATTCAAGCTTTGATAGTTGGGTCTCTGTATTCTTCTGCTATACAAAAGAGCTAATGAATTGTTTTGATTTGCTTGATAAGTGAACCCTCCACTTGGAAACCAATCTGTATAATTCCTCTTTACGCGATCATTATTATTTACTTGTGAACTTGTTAGAATTCCATCAGATGAGGTTTGTTCCATTCTAAGACCCGCCTGAATACTTAATTTCTTGAACTTTCTATTGAAGTTGATATAAGCGGCATTCACCTGCTCCTCATACTGAAAGTTGTTGGTTCTATCAAGATCTATAATATCTTGCTGACCAATTCGATTATAGAAATCGAATTGATTCTCTGTATTGATTTTCGAAAACTTAACGCCTAAGCCTAGTTTACCTTTCAAGAAGTTTTGTTCATAATCGGCCTTTGCGGTCAATAGATCGATTGTGATAGGAGTTACCATAAAATTGATCACTTCACTTAGAATACTCGTTTCATCTCCATTGAAGTAGGTGTTTGGTTGAAGATTGTTTCTATCACTGTTGTATCTTCCAAAGTCAACATCTACATTAAATGAATAACCCTCTTTGTCAGAATATTTATAGTTAATGTTTCCATACAAGTTAGATACATCACTTCTCGTGTCGCTACCTGCAACAAGAACCTGATCTGGAAGAATATTTCCTAATTGTGTAATTGGAGTTCTAGAGTCGCTCTCAGAAATTCCGTCATTGAAGTTTCCTGAGATTATAACTCCGAAGGTTGATTTTTTATTTGCATAATAATCAAATCCGAATCGGGCATTGTTACTGTTATTGTATCTCTGAGATTCTGTTCTGGCATCAAAAATTGTGTTGTTCTGTGTTCTGAATAGGTTAATAAAATCGTAGCTATTTCCAACTCTATTACTGAAAGTTCCGTAGAAGCTAGTTTTCTTATTTCTATTATTGAACGAAACAGAATTGTTATATCTGGCAAAGTCTCCATAGGTAAATCCAGACCCTAGAGTCCCATTGATTCCTAGAGATTTGTCTCTTTTTAAGACAATGTTGACGATACCAGCGTTTCCTTCAGCATCGTACTTTGAGGAAGGCTGAGTTATGATCTCTATGGATTCTATATCACTAGATTGAAGCGTCTTTAAAAAGTTAGTGAGATCTTCACCTCTAAGAACAGAGGGCTTACCATCAATATAAAAAAGAACACCCGTTTTTCCTTCTACGATCACGCTATCGTTATTGTCTACAATAATTCCTGGAGCTTTTCTCAATAGATCAAACCCGGAATCACCAGCGGCATTGATTGTATTTTGAACGTTAAAAACCGTCTTGTCTGCCAAAACTTGAACCATTGGTTTTTCAGTTTTGATTACAACTTCATCTAACTCCTCAGATTCAGACTGCAACTGAATAGTGCCCAAATCGACGCTTTTCTTAAGATCGATGGTCTTAGTGAGTTCTTTGAATCCGAGAATACTCACCTTGATCTCGTATTTTCTAGCGTTCAAGTTCTCTAATGAAAACAAACCTTTATCGTTACTCAAAGCAGCTTTTAAGAACTTTTTATTAGAAGCATCTATCAAAGAGATAACAGCGGCTTCAAGAGCTTGACCTTCATCATCTACGATTTTTCCTTTGATTGAATTTTGGGATAGAGTAGAAGTGATACTCAAGATAAAAATGAATAGAAACAGATAAACTTTCATGATATTCGTTTTTGATTACAGTGCAAATATTGCCCATCTCGGTGGTTCTTACACCTCAAAACCGTTGAATTGACCAAATAGCCGATAAATGGGAATTCCCATTCGTCTGCAAATAGGACCATTCGTCGGAGAGCTCTATTCCATAAATTAATGTAACTTTAAATTTGTGGAAAACGATCAGACATGGAATCCATAAAAAGAAAAAAGAGAATTTTCGGAATCAAAAGAAATGAACTGTTAGCATTTCTACTTTTCTATTATTTTTTCGCAAGTTTCTACCGAGTTACGCTTTGGGTGAATAGTGCTGCCTGGGATGCAGAAAGAGAACCTCTTTTTGATTGGGTAAGCTATATGGATGCTGTTGGAATCGATTATATCTTGAAAGCAATCGTTACACTACCCATATGGTGGTTGTTGTTTAGAAAGTTAAAAAATTGGTCAAACTTTCGTAGAATACTGCTGCATATTGTTCTTTTACCTGCCTTTGTCTTAGTATGGCAACAATTGTATTATGTGGTTTGTGATACCATTGGATTTGGTCATTTAAGAGGTTCGGCAAGAGCTTGGGATATCTACATTCCTGCTCTTTTTTATGTTCTTCAATTTGGGATCATGCATGCCTACAATTATCATGTAGATAATCAGAAGAAGTTAAAGTTGGAAGGGGAGTTGAGAAATGCGGCTTTAAAAAGTGAATTGTCTGCTTTAAAAGCACAATTAAATCCTCACTTTCTTTATAATGTATTTAATACAATTAGTGCTTCGGTACCTGCGAAAAATGAAAAGACTCGTAGAATGATCGCAGAATTGTCTGATCTTTTTCGTTATCAATTAAAAGCATCACAAGTTGAAAAGGTCCCACTTCGAGAAGAATTGGAATTCATTAATAAATACTTAGAATTGGAGAAAGAACGTTTCGAGGAACGATTGGACATTCAATTTGATGTGGATGAAAATATCATGGATGAAGAGATCCCACCCATGCTTTTGCAGCCTATAGTGGAAAATTCCGTAAAACACGGTTTGTCTTCTTTAATTGAAGGAGGTTCCATTTCGATTAAAATTAATAAACAGGAGGGTAAACTGTTGTTTGAGATCTCAGATACAGGAGTTGGAGTGGAGGATAAAGAGGCTGTTTTCCAAAAAGGGATTGGTCTTACTAACACCAAGATGAGGTTAGAAAAACTGTATCAAACTACGCTGAAATTAACAGATAATAATCCGCGTGGATTGACAATAAAATTTGAAATTTAAGATATGAGAAAGGTCATCATTGTAGACGATGAGAAAGCTGGAAGAATTCTGATTAATGAGTATTTAGAGGACTATCCTGATCTTGTTGTTCTTGGTGAGGCCAATAATGGGGTAGATGCGGTTAAAATGATCAATGAGTTTAACCCAGACCTTGTATTTCTCGATATACAAATGCCCGGAATGACAGGTTTTGATGTGTTGAAACATTTGGATGAATTGCCTCAGATCATATTTTCTACAGCCTATGATCAATACGCGTTAAAAGCCTTTGAGGTTCATGCGGTGGATTATCTTCTAAAACCCTATACCAAGGATCGATTTAAAATTGCTGTAGAACGTTTATTCCAAAATACTGAGACCAATAAAGCAGAGGGATTGACAAGTAGCCTTTTGATGGAATCAACGAACTACCCTTCTAGAATCTTGGTTCAGTCGCAAAATAAGTTGGTTACTGTGGCCTTGGAAGATGTAATTCGGATTGAAGCCTTCGGGGATTATTCCAAACTTATTACCGAGGATAAAACCTATTTAAGTAACTACGGAATTTTAACCCTAGAGGATAAGTTAGATCCTTCGATTTTTATAAGGGTTCATCGATCTTCTATTATCAATTTAAACCGAGTAAAAGAGCTTAATAAATACACTAAAAGTTACGATGTTGTCATGCAAAATAATGATGTTGTTCGAGTGAGCAGAGGCTATATGGACAATATCAAGAAATTGATGTACTGATATCCCAAATACTACCAGCTAGAATAAGACTTAATATTTCGATTACAAAAATCAATAATCTTTTCTATCCTGGTCACTCGAGTTTGCTCTCTCTTCGCCTGATTTAACCAATACAAATAAGATTTTCTATAGCTAGGAGCAAAGTTTTGGTAGTTTTCAAATGCTACTGGATTTTTGTCGAAGGCCTCTTTAAGATCCTTAGGAATGATTCCTTTCTCAACATCATCTAGAGCTGTCCAAGAACCATTCTTCTTACCAGTTTGAATGATCTTCCATCCACTATCATGCATGAGATTGGCAGCTTTGAGCTCTTTGATATATTTTTTATTCAAAGCGCTCCAAACGCTCTTTGGATTTCTTGGGCAGAAATATTGTCTGCGTTTGCCTTCACCTAAACTTTTAACGGTAGAATCAATCCATCCATAGCATAAGGCTACTTTCACCGCTTCTTCCCATCGCATGCTTGGGATCTTGGTTTCTATTTTATAGAAGATCAGATATACACCATCACAAGAATCGTAATTCTCAGATAACCATTTTCTCCATTCGGTATCTGTTTTAAAATAGAGTTCTGGTTTGGAGCTCACTATTTCTTCAATTCTATGGTACCAAAGATTCCAGCATCTTTCCAGCCACGATCCTTATCCGGACCTTCAACAACCACAGAGCCTATAAAGTTTTCACGACCTTCACTGGTGTCATTATCACAATAGGCAATTGCAAATCCTACTTTCTTATTCAATGATAGCGGTACTGTTTTATTCTCTTTTCCATGAACATAGTCATCAGAATACAAAGGAATTCTGAATTCCCAAATGGACTTGTTGCCTTCGGTTATTCTGGCAGATTCCATGTCGTCATTAAACAATTTAGGAGTGTTTTCTGCGATTACATCTACCACATTTCCTTTGGTGTCGATATGATACGCAAAGGCATTATGGTTGTATTGATGATCGCCGCCACTGTTGTTTTCGTCTATAAAGATTTCAACACAATCTTCATCCC
>CAZDKB010000050.1:0-17558 GCA_964505885.1 uncultured Flavobacterium sp. | reverse complement strand
GAACAGGGATCACTATTAATACCACAGGTTATACCATCTCAGGAACAGATTCAGGGAATTATACCTTAACTCAGCCAACACTCTCAGGAGATATCACTGCTAAGGAGTTAACCATTTCAGGACTTACTGGATCAGACAAAGAATATGATGATACTACAGCCGGTAATGCTACAGGAACAGCGACACTTGTTGGTGTAGAAACTGGAGATGATGTAAGTTTAGGCGGATCACCAGTCTTCACTTTTGCGAGTGCGAATGTAGGAACAGGGATCACTATTAATACCACAGGTTATACCATCTCAGGAACAGATTCAGGAAACTATACCTTAACGCAACCAACGCTCTCAGCAGATATCACTGCTGTAGAATTAACCATCACTGGTCTAACAGGAGATAATAAAGTATACGATGGAACCACGGCAGCAACTGCTACAGGGACAGCAACCCTGTCAGGAGTTATTGGAGCCGATGATGTAAGTCTTGGAGGTTCACCAGTCTTTACTTTTGCAAGCGCAAACGTTGGAACTGGAATTACGATGAACACAAGTGGATATACCATCAGTGGTACTGACTCCGGAAACTATACTTTAACTCAGCCTACACTTTCGGCAGATATCACTGCTGCAGAATTAACGATTACGGGACTTACCGGAGATAATAAAGTATACGACGGAACTACTGCGGCAACTGCAACAGGGACAGCAACCCTTTCAGGAGTTATTGGAGCGGATGACGTATCGCTTGGAGGATCACCTGTTTTCACCTTTGCTTCGGCAAATGTAGGAACAGGCATCACGATGAATACAAGTGGTTACACCATCTCAGGAACAGACTCTGGAAACTATACACTGACTCAACCAACACTTTCTGCAGATATTACAGCAGCAGGATTAACCGTTACAGGGCTTACTGGAGACAACAAGGTCTATGACGGAACTACGGCAGCAACTGCTACTGGAACGCCAACCTTATCTGGTGTTGTAGGAGCGGACGATGTAAGTTTAACGGGAACTCCAGTGTTTCTGTTTGCATCTGCAAATGTAGGTACAGGAATTACCATCAATACTTCCGGGGTAAGTTTATCAGGAACCGACTCAGGAAACTATACCTTAACTCAGCCAACATTATCAGCGGACATTACTGCAGCAGAATTAACCATTACAGGACTTACTGGAGACAATAAAGTATATGATGGAACCACTGCGGCAACAGCTTCAGGAACGGCAACCCTTACAGGAGTGATTGGAGCCGATGATGTAAGTCTTGGAGGATCACCGATTTTTACTTTTGCAAGTCCAAATGTAGGTACAGGAATTACGGTCAATACTTCAGGTTACACGATTTCAGGAACAGATTCTGGAAACTATACGCTCACTCAACCAACGCTATCGGCAGATATTACAGCCGCAGAACTGACTGTTACAGGACTTACTGGAGACAATAAAGTGTACGACGGAACCACGGCAGCAACTGCTTCAGGAACTGCAACCCTTTCTGGAGTAATTGGAGCGGATGATGTTTCACTTGGAGGATCACCTGTATTTACTTTTGCAAGTGCTGAACCAGGAACAGGAATCACGATCAATACGACTGGCTATACGATCTCTGGAACAGATTCTGGAAACTATACCTTAACTCAGCCTACACTCTCTGCGGATATTACAGGGCAACCTTTGGGCTTCACTTCTACAAGTAATAGCGGTGCTGAAAGTAATACATCAGTTAATATTCCAGTTGAACTATCAATTGCACATGGTACCTTAACAGCTACTGTTGATTACGCAGTAACTGGGGGTACGGCACTAGGTTCTGGAGTAGACTATACTTTGGCTAGTGGAACCTTAACTTTTAATCCTGGTACTACTTCGGTAAATATTTTACTCAGCGTACTAGAGGACGCCATAGTTGAACCAGGTGAGACCGTGATAATCACATTATCAAATCCAACAAATGCGGTATTAGGATCTAATTCTACTCATACCTACACGATCAATGATAATGATACGACTACAGTTACTATGGAAAATGTATCCGTAAACGAGGGTGATGGATCAGTTACTTTAACGGCAACCTTAAGTAACGCTATTGCAGAATCTTTCTTTATGAACATTACAACGGCTGATGTAACTACCCAAGGTTCTGCTGACTATACAGAATTTGCAAATGCTGCAGTGATTGATTTTTCTGGAGCTGCTGGAGAAACACAACCAGTAACGATTCCTATTACAGATGATATGATAGGTGAAGACACAGAAACTTTTACCGTAACCTTTACCTCGGTTTCTGGAACAAGCTTAGGGTCAAGTATAACCACTGGAGATTCTGCAATTGTAACCATTTTAGATGATGACGCTCCTGTAGTTACAAGTCTAAACCCAATGGATGATGCTGTGGATGTAGCAGTGGGTTCTGATCTCAGTATTACTTTTAATCAGAACGTAGTAGTGGGTACAGGAAATATTCTCATTAAGAATGTTAGCGACGATTCTACCATTGCAACCGTAGATGTAGCTGGTTCTGAAGTTTCTATTGCTAGTAATGTGGTTACTATTAACCCATCAGCAGACCTTCCTAGTGAAACGGATATCTATATAGAAGTACCTGCAGGTGCTTTTGAAAATGGAAGTGGACAAGGAAACGATGCCATTGCAGGAAATTCGACTTGGAACTTTACAACAGAGGATATTACAGCACCTACTGTAGTTTTATCAACGACAACTGTTTCACCTACCAATTCACCGTTTACTGTGACAATGACCTTCTCTGAAACTGTGAACAATTTTGACCTAACAGATGTTTCTGTAACAAATGGAACAGCATCTATTTTCAATCAATTGAATCCTACAACTTATACTGTTCTCATCACACCGACAACAGATGGGGATGTGACGGTGAACATTCAGGCAGGAGTATTGCAAGACACTTCAAGTAATTCTAACGATAATGAGGCTTCTAATAATCTGATTGTTGAATATGATATTACGGATCCAACTGTAGTAATAACGACTAATGCTGCGGATCCAACCAATTTAAGTCCATTTGTAGCGACGTTCACTTGGAGTGAAGATGTGGATGAACCAGAAGGTGGAGACTTTAACCTAACAAACGCTACTTTGAGTAACTACACCATGGTTAGTGCTTCTGTATATACGGCTGATATTACGCCAATGGCTGATGGTGAGATAACGATCTCGATAGGTGAAGATACCACTGAAGATTTAGCTGGGAACTCGAACGAAGCGGCAACCTTTACAATTGTCTCAGATAGAACAAGACCTACGGTTGTGGTTACTTCGGATGCACCAAACCCAACAAATGCAGCCTTTACCGCTACAATTACCTTTAGTGAAGATGTGACAGGATTTGAAATGGCTGATCTAACGATAAGCAATGCAACACCAACTGCATTTGCAGGTAGTGGTTCGGTATATACCGTTACGATTACACCAATGGCAGACGGACCAGTGACCATTGAAGTTCCTGAGAATGTATCTGAAGATGCAGCCACTAATGGAAATGTAGCATCCAATGTATTTGAAGTATTGTATGATGCCACAAGACCTACGGTTGTGGTTTCTTCGGATGCACCAGACCCAACAAACGCGGCCTTTACTGCAACAATTACCTTTAGTGAAGATGTATTGAACTTTGAAATGGCGGATCTAACCAGAGAAAATGCAACACCAAGTGCTTTTGCAGGTAGTGGTTCGGTGTATACGGTAACGATTACCCCTACTATTGACGGAACTGTGACTATAGATGTACCAGAGAATGTTGCAGAAGATGCGGCAACCAATGGAAATGAGGCTTCTGAGCAATACTCTGTTGAGTATGACTTTACACGACCTACAGTTGCAATTACAACAAATGCTGCAGATCCTATCAATGTACCTTTTGATGTGACAATCACATTTGATGAAGACATGACAGGTTTTGAAATATCAGACATAGTAGTTGTGAATGCGACACTAAGCAACTTCAACACAACAAGTGCAAGTGAGTATACGGTAACCATAACCCCAGATGCAGATGGACCTGTAACGGTTGAAGTTCCTCAGAATGTAGCAGAAGATGCAGCAACCAACGGAAATGAAGCATCAGATCTATTTGAGATTACTTACGACGCAACAAGACCTACAGTTGATATTACTTCAGCGGTGCCAGATCCTACGAACGCAGCATTCGATATTACAATTACTCTTAGTGAAGATGTGACAGGATTTGAAATGGCAGATCTAGTGGTTACCAATGGAACACCAAGTGGATTTGCAGGAGGTGGTTCGGTGTATACGGTAACGATTACACCTACTGTTGACGGAACTGTGACTATTGATGTACCAGAGAATGTTGCAGAAGATGCGGCCACCAACGGAAACGAAGCCTCAAATCAATTCTCAGTATTATACGACGCGACGAATCCAACGGCTACGATGAGTACAGCAGCTCCTGATCCAGTAAATGTACCTTTCACGGTTGATATTGATTGGGACGAAGATGTATTTGGTTTAGAGATGTCAGATTTGGTTGTAACCAATGGAACTCCGAGTGCTTTTGCAGGATCAGGAACTACTTATTCAGTTCTGATCACTCCAACAGGAGCAGGAGATGTGGTTGTAGACATACCTGCAGCAGTTGCTGAAGACTTGGCAACCAATCCAAACAATGCAGCGACCTTTACCATTGAATACGATAATATTCCACCACAACCACCATTGATCACCCATATCTCGGAGTATACCTGTGCAGGGAATACAATGATGACAGGAGACAATACTTTAGAGATCTCAGGAACTGCAGAGAGATCATCAACTGTAGAAGTGTTTATTGATGGAACTTCTATCGGAACCACAGTAACTGATGCAGACACCGGCTTCTGGACTTTCGATTATACTGGAACTGTGCTAGCTGATGGAAGCTATTCCTTTACAGCAATGGCAACAGATATTGCCATGAACACAGGAGATTTATCAGCACCATTTGCAATTACGGTTAATACAGTTGATTCAGATGGAGATGGGAACCCAGATTTCTGTGACGATGATGACAATGGAAATGGCGATACAGATATCGAAGAAGATTGTGATGGCGATGGTATTGTAGATAGCCAAGATTCTGATAATAGCTCATGTCGAATCCCAATTCAACAAACTAGATCTTACGGATTCTCTCCAAACGGAGATGGAGTAAACGACGGATGGGTGATTGAGAACATTACTGCCTTCCCGAATAATACGGTGAGTTTATACTCTAGATCTGGTAAGTTAGTCTTTAGACAAAGGAATTATCAGAATACCTTTGAAGGGATTTCAAACCAATTAAGTGGAAATGGACTTGGAACCAAGCTTCCAGTTGGACCTTATGTTTATTTAATCGATCTTGGAGACGGAAGTGCTCCAGTAAGAGGATGGTTATACGTTAATTATTAATCGATCATGTCAAATAAGATTCAACAACATCAAAACAGAACAGCAATGAGAAAATCAATCATCACTATAATCGCAATCACTTTGGCTTTGGTAATTAATGTAAACAAAGCGGAAGCACAACAAGACCCAAACTTTACCTTGTACAACTTCAATATGAACATCATCAACCCAGCCTTTGCAGGGATCAAAGATTCACCGGAGTTGAACTTGGTATACAGGAGTCAGTATTTAGGCATCGACGATGCACCAAGAACCATATCGATGGCTTACTCTAAACCGATGGGTAAGAACCTAGGACTAGGAATCTCTGTGATCAATGACAAGGTATTTATCTTGGAAGAGACCGATATAGCAGTAGATATCTCTTATAAGTTACAAGTAGGAGAAGAGACCAATCTCTACTTTGGTATCAAGGCAGGAGCAGGGTTTACCAATATAGACCTTACCCGAGCCTTCAATGGAGGAAACGATCCACTGTTTCAAGAAAACCTAGACTTTTTCAACCCACACATAGGAGCGGGATTGAACATTCAGAACAAGCATTTTTATATCACCTTATCTACACCGAACTTCTTACGAGGAGATCGTTATATCAAACAGGCGAACACTCCAAGTGCGGCGGTAGATCAACCCCACTTTTATATGGGAGGAGGATATAACATCTTTTTGAATGAGAACCTAACGGTAACTCCAAGAGCGATGATGCGAACAGTAGAAGGTGCACCGACGAGTTATGATATAGGAGCGAGTTTAGACATCCAACAAAAGTTCTTAGCAGGGGTGAACTATAGAGTAGATGAGATGGTAGCTGTATACGGACTTTTCCAAGTGATAGACAAACTAAAACTAGGAGCAGCCTATGACATCACCACCTCAGATGTGAACCTTGTCAACGACGACGGTTCTTTAGAATTAATCTTAAAGTATCAGTTCTAGGAAATAAATTAAATACTAATAATTACAACCCTCCAGAGCCTTGGCGACGGAGGGTTTTTACTTTCAACCTTCTTCTTTCAACTAAATGAATTCCGGTCCTCCGTAGTCTTGACGAAGGTGGAAACAACTAAACAATTCAACACATCAACAAATAACCAGTAAACTGAACCACTTATCGATAAAATCTTACCATTCGTCTAAATAGAGATCTTGTCAATTGTGATTACGGATAGTTTTGATATCGAAACTAATCCAAAAACATAGACATTATGATTACTGAAAACTACACTATTGTTCAAGAAAGAATATCTATGTCTGTTGATAAGAGAATAATCTCATTCAGTATGAGAATTCTTTTTAAAAAATTAGAGGCGTTGGGATCCGCCGCGTCTTATGCGATTCATAGATAGATTGTTAGTTGATTTTGTTAAATGAGGGTTTATACAATTCTTCGGGGGTTGAATGTATAAACAGAGAAGAAATCCACAGAGCGCTCGCTTCGTGGATTTCTTATTTTTGTATAAAATCTAAACAATGGAGAAAAATGTTTTTGGAGACCCAATAATTCCATGTTGTATGGATCCCCTAACCGGGTATTTTCGAGATGGCTATTGTAGAACTGATCAATCCGACTTTGGTACTCATGTCGTTTGCGCTGTTGTAACCGATGAGTTTTTAGAATATTCTCGATCGAAAGGAAATGATCTGATCACTCCCATTCCTTATTGGAACTTTCCAGGACTGAAAGAGGGTTCTAAATGGTGTTTATGTATTTCGAGATGGCTTCAAGCTGAAAAAGCAGGAAAAGCTCCACCCATCATTTTAGAAGCCACTCATGAAGCTGCATTAAAGTATACAAGCATAGAAAAATTAAAACAATATCAGTATCAACCTTTATAGGTGATAATTCCCATTTTTTCCAAAACTCCTTTTGCTGCTGCTTCACCAGACAACATAGCCGCATTTAGAGATCCATTAAGTTGAGTATCTCCCGCTAAAAAGATATAATGTGTAAGCATAGATTCTGAAGGATCAATAGAGTATTGAATGTCCTTCAAATTAGGAAGAGCTTTTGGAATAGAATACAGTTTTAAAAACTTCAGTTCGTTAATTCCACAATATTTTTCGAGATCATGTTGAACTCTTTTGATCAATTCTTTCTTTGAAAGATCATGACCCTTCACCACAGTTACCGAAAGTAGTTCTTCCTCTCCTTTTTCGTCCATTTGCAAAGTTGTATGGTAGAAGATATTGTTCACCAAACTGTCTTCATCCGCAATAAGACCGATCAATGGTTTTGAAATAAAGCGATTATTGGTTGTAAAATATAAAGTTTCACAGGACTTCCATTCTGTATCTTGATTCTTCATATTTGAGATCAGTTTACTTGGCTCTGTGGCAATAATGGTAAAGTCAAATTGCTCTTTTTTCCCATCTTTGAAAAAGATATGTTCTCCTTCTACTTTGCCGATTTCTGTATTGAATTTAATTTCCGTGGAGGATAGTGATTCCGCCAAATGTTGAGGGATTCTTTGGATTCCACCTTTAGGAAGTGCAGCCAGACCTTCACCAAACATCTTATAGACAAATTCGAACATTCTGCTACTAGTTTCAAGTTCGGTTTCCAAGAAGATGCCCGAGAAGAAAGGTTTGAAAAAACGTTGAATGATTTTGTTAGAAAAACCAAAATCTTGAAGGTATTTCATCGTAGATTTCTCTTCCTCAGCAAATATGGCTTCTATGGATTTCTTTTTAAGGATCTTATTTAGTTTCAGCACTTTCATTTTATCACCAAAAGACCCAGCAAATGACAATAATGTAGGGAATAGAAAACCAAATTTTCTAAAGGCGTCACCCATGACTGTTCCTCCTCCTTTATAAAAGATCTGAGCTCCTGGCAAGAATCCTTGTAATTGTAATGAGGGAAAGTCTAAGTATTTTTGAGCCGCAGGATAATTGGTCAGCAATACTTGAAAGCCATGATCCAACTGATAGCCATCAACAAGATCCGTTTTTACTCGACCTCCAACCCTATCTGTAGATTCGTAAATAATTGGCGATATTCCGCTTTCTTCCAATACCTTCGCAGCAACCAGTCCGCTAACTCCTGCTCCAATTATGGCAACCTTCCATTTTTTGTCTGACATAAACTTTATTCTAATTCTAGCAAAATTACTACATTTAAGTAGGATTTACCTCAACTTTCTATGTTAGAAATACTTGGAATATCAATGGATTTTGGATTGCTCATTCTTATTTGGATGGTGCAATTAATCGTTTACCCCAGTTTTTTATATTACGAAGAGCAGAATTTGATAAAGTGGCATAGAAAGTATGTGGGATTGATTGGCATCATAGTCGCACCTATGATGTTTTGTCAGCTTGCAGCTACCTTGTTTGAAGCTTATTCTGTTTTCTCTGTTCTAGTCGTTGTGAAGCTTCTATTGATCACCTTTGTTTGGACATTTACCTTTGCTTATTTCGCCCCAGTTCATACAAGAATATCTCAAGGAATGGTGTCTAAGTCAATTTTAGAACAGTTGGTGAAGTTAAATTGGTACAGAACATTTGCGTGGACCGCAATTTTAGTTCTATCTATGGTTAATTATTATTTTCTTTAGGACAACTATTGATAGATTAAAAATCACCTAAGTTTTCTTATTTTTACTTTAAATCAAATTCAAGTGAACTCAAAACTTCTAGTATCATACGCCTATATTTTTGAGGAAAAACTCCTTCAAGAAATGGAAGCCGATGGCGTCCTTAAATCCTATGAGGAGAATACCACAATCATTGATATTGACAATTATATTGTTTCGATTCCATTAGTTGTTGAAGGTGCGATAAAGATCATGCGAGAGGACGATGATGGAAATGAGTTGGTATTATATTATATCGAACGAGGAGATACTTGTGCCATGACCTTGTCTTGTTGCATGGGTCAGACCAAGTCTAAGATTCGAGCCGTCGCAGAAACTGATGTTACCTTGCTCATGCTTCCTAAACAAAAAATGAAGGAATGGTTGACCAAGTATAATACTTGGCAGGAGTTTATCCTTCAAAGTTATCATAATAGATTACAAGAATTTATTGAAGCCTTAGACGCTATTGCTTTTTTGAATATGGATATGCGATTGCTGAAATATTTAAGAGATAAGGCCATGGTCATTGGTGATGATATGATCCATACCACCCATAAAGAAATCGCCGATGATTTGCATACTTCAAGAGTTGTGATATCAAGACTCTTAAAAGGCCTGGAAAAGCAGGATAAAATCGAACTTCACAGAAATCAGATCCGTGTGATCGACCTATAACTCTGTAACATTAGTTACTTTCTAAACTAATTTTCATGCCTATTTTTGTAGAGGATGAGAGGTTATTGTATTTGCAGAACAGTGAATGTCAAAACCAGATCATCAATCAAATGTTATGAGTAGATTTCAAGAAATAGTTGAGCAAAGAGATCTTGTATTGATCGATTTTTTTGCAACCTGGTGCGGACCTTGTCAGATGATGAGTCCTATTTTGGAGGATGTGAAAAAGGAGTTTCAAGAGGATCTCACGATTTTGAAGATTGATGTAGATAAGAATCCTAAGGTTGCTGGTATTTACCAAGTAAGAGGTGTCCCCACCTTTGTCTTATTTCAAAAAGGAAAACTCGTTTGGAGACAATCAGGAATGCTGAGCAAACGAGACATGATAGAGTTACTTAAGAAGTACCTTCATAAGTAGTAGTTGTTTTTTTTAGTTCAAGGCACCAAGTTCACTTGGTGCCTTTTTTCATTTTGGTGTGTAACAAAGGTTACTGTGCAGCTAAGTGCTCGAAGCTAATTTTGTACAAAACTTATAAAATGAATAAGAGACTCACATTACTATTGGTCTTTCTGATGACTTTGACAAATCCTGTTTTGGGTCAGCAGACGGAATCCATATCGATGAATGATTTTATTGAGAGAGTTAAATCACAGAATACTAGTCTAAAAAAATCATATCAAGAGATTCAAAAGGCGAAAGCAGATTATTTGCAATCATCAGCTATTTTCTTGCCTAATGTAACAGCATCACATACAGGTTTTGTGACTACAAACCCATTAATGGCATTTGGTTCAAAGTTGAATCAGGGAATCTTGACTCAGAATGATTTTAATCCTACCCTTTTAAATAATCCTTCTCAAACAAGAAACTTTGCTACCGTTATTCAAGTACAACAACCTTTGGTTAATGTAGATGCTATGTATCAGAGGAAGGCCGCTAAAGAGATGGTGGAAGTCTCTCAACTGCAAGCTGAGAGAATTCAGGATTATATCCTGTTGGAATCACAGCGTGCTTATATGGATCTGCAGATCGCATACAAGAATAAAGAAGTAGTTCAAAAAGCAGTTGAATACTTATCAGTATTAGCAAAGCAAAGTGAGAATTTTTACAAAGAAGGAATCATTCAGAAATCAAATGTTCTAAGTGTTGAAATTCGATTACTCGAATTACAGAATCAACTAGCACAAGCAGAGAGTCATATTCAGAATACTTCAAACTATTTGTCTCACTTAATGAACGAAGAGCAGACCAGAACTCTACAACCTAAAGATCTTCTTTCAGTCCTTGAACTCGATCAAGCTTTTAGCTCAGAAGTGTCAGAAAATAGATCAGATATGAAGGCTTTGGAATTGGCAAATCGTGCTCAAAAGAATCTTTTACAATCTAATAAGTTTGGATTCTTACCAAAGTTAAATGCCTTTGGAAGCTATGAATTATACGACAACCAGATCTTCAACGGAGATGCTTCGGGTTATATCGTAGGTGCGACCTTAAGCTGGGATTTGTTTGACGGATTCAAAAGAAAAGGAACTATAAAAAAATCTGAAGCTCAGTTTGAACAAGCTCAGATTCATCAGGAAGAATATAGATCGGAAAGCAACTTAGAATTGGCAAAAACTTTACGTCAGTTTTCAGTTGCTAAGAATAATATACAGCTTTCAAAATTAGCTGTGGAACAATCTGAAGAAGTCTTAAGAATAAAGACCAATAGATTTAAAGCCGGACTCGAGAAAATCTCTGAGGTTTTGCAATCAGAATCTCAGGTTTCAGAAAAAAGATTGGCCTATTACCAAGCCATTTATCAGTATAACTACACCTTCCATTACTTACAATTTTTAACAAAACAGAATTAGAATGAGAACTCTAAAAATAGGAATCACCGCAATATTCATAGGCTTATTTGTTTCTTGTGGAAACGAAGAAAAAGCTAATATTCCTGCTCAGGAATCAATTCCCGTAACACTGAAGACAGCTGAAACAAGCGCAAGCTTGAATGCGATTACAGCAAGCGGACAAGTACAAGCCTCACAGAGTGCAACATTGAGTACTCGTTTTATGGGTAATGTGGAAAAAATCTCTGTCAATGTAGGAGATAGAGTTCAAAAAGGTCAGGTCCTCATCTCATTGGATGCAGCAAACTTGAAAGCTAAACTATCTCAGGCTAAAGCCGGAATTATACAAGCTGAAGCGAACTTAAAAAACGTACAAACCAACTTCGATCGTTTTCAAAAACTGTTTGAACAACAGAGTATTTCAAAGAAAGAACTGGATGATATTTCTACTCAGCTAGCTGTTGCTAAAGCTCAATTTGAAGCTGCACAACAAATAAAGAACGAAGTAGATTCTCAATTAAAGTATGCCGCGATCACAGCTCCGTTCTCAGGAATTGTATCTGCTAAATTCATCAAAGAAGGAAGTATGGCACATCCAGGAAAACCTTTATTGATTGTAGATAATCAAAATCAGTTTGAAGTCTTAGCTAGTATCGCAGAATCTGATATTTCATCGGTTCAAAAGAATAATAAAGTGAAAATCTCTATTGCGTCACTTTCCAAAGAGTTGTCAGGAACCGTAAAGGAGATTTCAAGAAATGCGAAAAGCTCTGGAGGTACCTATTCTGTGACCATCCAATTGAATGAAACTAGCGATAAGATCTATGCAGGAATGTATGCGAAAGTGGCTATTGAGAACTCAACAGTTTCTGATTCTTCAGTTTTATTCATTGATAAAAAAGCATTGATCCAGAAAGGTCAGTTACACGGAATTTATACTGTGAGTCAGAATAACACAGCCATCTTAAGATGGGTGAAATTAGGAAGAGCAACAGATGATACAGTAGAGATTATTTCTGGTTTAACTGCTGGTGAATCTTATGTCCTCTCTTCAGAAGGAAAAGTCTATAACGGAGTACCTGTAACCATTAAATAAGAACTTATGAAAGACGGAATTGCAGGAAAGATTGCCAAGAGCTTCTTAACGTCGAAATTGACGATTCTCTTCATGATTGTGTTTATGATAATTGGAGTGTACAGTTCATTTTTGATTCCAAGAGAAGAGGAACCTCAGATCGATGTTCCTATGGCAGATATATTTGTGGGTTACCCCGGTGCGAACCCAAAAGAAGTAGAATCTAGAGTGGTAAAACCTTTAGAGAAGATCATTTCAAACATAAAAGGAGTTGAATATGTATACTCGACTTCTATGAAAGATCAAGCCATGGTGATTGTTCAGTTTTATGTAGGTGAAGACATTGAAAGATCCTTCGTAAAACTCTATAACGAGATTATCAAGCATATGGATAGAATGCCGCAAGGTGTAACTATGCCTTTGGTGAAAACTAGAGCGATTGATGATGTTCCTATGTTAGGTTTAACCTTATGGAGTGAAAACTATTCTGATCATCAACTGAGTGAAATTGCTCAGGAATTAACACATGAGATAGAGAAGATCAACGATGTAGGAATTACGAATAAGATTGGAGGAAGAGAACGTCAGATCAAGGTTGAATTGAACAAAGAAAAATTGGCTGTAAGCGGCTTGGATTTATTGCATATCGCAAAAACGATTCAGTCAAATAACAGTCAGTTGTCTTCTGGGAAAATCCAAAGAAATGACAGTGAATACTTAGTCACTACCGGTGAGTTTTTGCAATCTAAAGAAGATATTGAAAACCTAGTTGTGGGAGCGAGAAATGGATCGCCGATCTATTTAAAGCAAGTAGCAGCCATTTCGGACGGACCAGAACAAGCTAAGAATTACGTGTCACACGGTTTTGGATTGGCATCTGAAAAGAAAGCTGAGCATCCATCAGAATATTCTGCGGTAACACTTTCAATTTCCAAAAGAAAAGGAGCCGACGCCATGAGTATTTCGGATATCATCCTAAACAAAGTAGACCGATTAAAAACGACTTTGATTCCAGATGATGTTCATGTAGAAGTGACAAGAAACTACGGTGAAACTGCTTCTCAAAAAGTATCAGAATTGTTGATGCACTTAATTGGTGCCATCATCGCAGTAACACTCGTAGTCATGTTGGCCATGGGTTGGCGTGGAGGTTTGGTGGTGTTCTTATCTGTTCCTATCACTTTTGCTCTGACATTGCTGAGTTATTATATGCTAGACTATACCTTAAACCGAATTACCTTGTTTGCTTTGGTATTTGTAACAGGTATTGTAGTTGATGATTCGATTATCATCGCCGAGAATATGCATCGACATTTTAAGATGAAGCGATTGCCATTTAAAGATGCTGCAATCTATGCGATCAATGAGGTTGGAAATCCAACCATCTTAGCAACTTTTACAGTAATTGCTTCGGTATTGCCTATGGCATTTGTATCCGGATTGATGGGCCCATATATGAGTCCGATGCCAATTGGCGCATCTATCGCAATGATCTTATCACTTTTTGTGGCATTAACCATCACTCCGTATCTAGGTTATCTATTTTTAAGAGAAAAAGGTCATCAGCAAGAGAAAGCTTCAGACGATATTACCATCGAGAAGAATATGATCTTCAGGATCTACGAAAGATTAGAAACTCCGATTATCGAGAACCGCAGAAAACGCTGGATTTTCTTAGGAGGAACTATAGTCTTGCTCTTGGGATCACTGTCTTTATTCTTTACCAAATCAGTTGCAGTAAAAATGCTGCCTTTTGATAATAAGAATGAGTTTCAGGTAGTTATTGATATGCCAGAAGGAACGACTTTGGAAAGAACTTCTGTAGTGACTAAAGAGATTGCTCAGTACTTATCTCAAAGACCAGAAGTTACTCACTATCAAAGTTATGTAGGAACGTCGGCACCCATCACTTTTAACGGATTGGTAAGACATTATGATCTGCGAGGTGGATCTAATATGGCTGATATTCAAGTGAACTTAATTGACAAAGGAGAACGATCTGCTCAAAGTCATGATATCGCTAAATTATTTAGACCTGATATTCAAAAGATCGCTCAGAAATATGAAGCGAATGTAAAGTTGGTTGAGGTTCCACCAGGACCACCAGTATTATCAACTATTGTTGCTGAGGTTTATGGTCCAGATTATGATCAGCAGATTGAAGTGGCTAATCAGGTAAAGAATATCCTAAAAAATACTTCCGATGTGGTTGATATCGATTGGATGGTTGAGGATGATCAGACAGAATTTGAGTTAGTAGTTGATAAAGACAAAGCTTTGAGAAAAGGAATCTCAACAGATCATATTACTCACAGTGCAAGAACTTATTTATCTGAAGACGCGGTTTCTTATTTATACGATGAGAATGCATTTAACAAGGTTCCCATCGTATTTGATGTGGATAACACGGATAAATCATCTGTCAAAGAAGTATTGAACTTAAATGTCGCTTCTGCGCAAGGAGCTATGATTCCACTTTCCGATCTAGTTTCAGTAGAAGAAAGAACTGCTGAGAAAAGCATTTATAGAAAAAATCAGAAAAGAGTAGTCTATGTGATGGCCGATATGGCTGGAAAACTTGAGAGTCCGGTGTATGCTATTCTGGGAATGACGGATAAATTAAATGAGATCGAATTACCTGCAGGCTATACTATGGATGAATTGTATATCCAGCAACCTGATTTCGAAGAGGATTTCACAGTGAAATGGGATGGCGAATGGCAGATCACCTTGGAAGTATTTAGAGATTTAGGAATTGCCTTCTTAGGGGTGATCGTGATCATTTATATGTTGATCGTAGGTTGGTTCCAGAACTTTAAAGCACCGATCGTGATGATGGTTGCCATACCACTTTCTATGGTGGGAATTGTATTAGGACATTGGATGATGGGAGCTTTCTTTACAGCAACATCATTTATTGGAATGATTGCGCTGGCAGGAATTATGGTAAGAAACTCGGTCTTACTGATCGACTTTGTCAATTTAAGATTGGCAGAAGGAATTCCGTTTAAGCAAGCGGTTATTGAAGCCGGAGCCGTAAGAACTACACCTATTTTGTTGACAGCAGGAACGGTTGTCATTGGAGCCTTTGTGATCTTGTTTGATCCTATTTTCCAAGGATTGGCAATCTCCTTAATGGGAGGAACTATCGCCTCAACTGTATTAACATTATTGGTGGTACCGTTGGTATATTATTTAATAGAAAGAAAAAAATACGAATAAATAAAGACTCAGGAATCAAGACTGTTGGAGTCAGGGTTGAGTTGAAAGATAACAATTAAAAAAGAAAATTATGATTAACAGATATATTAGAGCGATTGCAGGAACTTTTGTGATCATTAGTGTGATTTTAGCCATGTATGTAGATCAAAGATGGTTATGGTTTACCATTTTTGTGGGTGCGAACTTATTACAATCTGCAATTACCAAATGGTGTTTGATGGAAGATATTTTAAAGAAGGTTTTTAAGTTAAGGTAGTTGTATTTACTTAAATAAAATCGAAAAGGCCTCAGCAGAAATGTTGAGGTTTTTGTTTCAATTTTATACTGAGTATCATCTAAAGAATGTCCTTCACTTCAATCATTTGCATCTCAGGTGATGCTTCTACCAAAGGTCTTAACACTCCAACATGAGCGGCACCGAAGATAACTAGAATTCGTTCGTTTTTAGATTCTATCTCTTTTCTCATATTCGAAAAGATCCTGTAGTTTCTATTAATCCACCAAGCGGTTAAATTGTCTACATGAGGATATTGGTTACCATCGTTTACTGCGATATCACCTGTTAAGTAACTTCCAAAATAAGCGTCTAATCTCTCTTTAGAATTAAGATAAAGAAAATACTCTTTTAGGGGAACCTGTGATTTTAGTGAATCTTCATGGCTATATAATTTGGTCATTAAATCGTCATATTTTGATTCGATAACCGACTCAATTTTTTCAGAATCTATGATGTTTTTTCTCAAAGAATCGAACTTCTCTCGATCTCCTGGATTCCATGGCATACCCTTGGCTCGACTATCGCCAGCAATTACTCTATTATGTCCTAATCTCTTGGCTAAATTGAATCCTATTTGCACGATCTCATTAGATGAGTCGAAGTTTCCGTTTTTATATTCTGAATAGAGAGAATCTAATTTGTTTTGATAACCTGGTCTTCTTTCAACAATGATCTTAGTTGGATTGAATTTTTCTAATGCGACCAATATTTGTTCGAGTTCTTTTTGCCGTAGTTCCGATTGAATATCTACACTGTATTTCGGTTTGTATTGGTCCAAGCCAGCATCTTTAAAGTGAAAAGATCCTAGCATCAACACTTGGGGTTTTTGTTCGTTCAGTTCTAATATTTCTGGTACTATGGTAGACAGTGTATTCAACGGTTCTTCACCAACTGTTCTTTGACATGCAGAGTTAACGAACAATGCAAAAATTAGGATTAGAAACGATTTTTTATACATGGTTTAATTGAATTTTGAGTGATTTCTCTACTAAAGACAAAGCTTCAATTTAAGATGTGACAGTTCATTAGACTGTTGTTAGATTCGACTTTAATTTTCTTACTTTTGAATTCGAGGCATGAAAAATATTCTCAAAACATTCTTATTACTGGTATTCCTATTCTTAGGAAAGTTCTCTTTTAGTCAATATTCTATTTCAGGTTATTTAGATTCCCCAGACAAACCAAAAAGAGTATTCCTTAGTTTGCTAAAATTCAATGAGTTGTATAGTATTTCCGAAGAGCAAATTTTGAGCTCAACTCTTACAGATAGCCTAGGATACTTTTCTTTTGAAGGAAGTTTACTCTCAGATAAACATGGTCTATACCGCATTTATGCAAACATTGATGAAGGAGTTGAAGGGGTGCAAAAATACGATATGGAGGACTTAAAGAACTTCCACAATTTTATTTTTTCTAATCAAGATACCATTGTATTTGAAAAGAACGAGAGATTCTGGTTTTCTAGTAACACC
>CAZDKB010000049.1:0-17839 GCA_964505885.1 uncultured Flavobacterium sp. | reverse complement strand
TATAGGGTTCTTTAATGCCATCACAGAAACTACTAGAGCAAAAGTGATAGATACCCAAACGCAAGAGCAAAGAGAAATTGTGACCGAACCTTTTGCGAACTATAATATTATGGTCTTAGACCAAGTCTTCAATAATAACTCTTCAGTAACCTTGATCAACACCAATGTAACGAGAGATGGAGCCTTTAGAGATGGAAATGTAACGGGGCTTTTATATAATGTCTGGGATAAGAAGAGCAAATATTTCATTGATGGTTCATACAGAATGAGCAACGTCATGGAAAACGGTCAGGTAACAACCGGGCATAGTTTTGATACAAGTATTGCAAAAGCCGCTGGAACATGGCAGTATGAAGCGGGTTATCAATTTGATGATTCAAACTTCGATATCAATGATATGGGAGTTCTCTTTAGAAATAACAGACAACGTATCTATGGAAACTTGTCCTACAGAATTCTTCAACCTAAAGGAATCTTTAATAATATCAGGATTAGTTCTTGGTTTAATGTTAACTATTTACACAGTCCCGGTAAATACGCTGGAAACAATCTTGGAATCAATACTTTTTTCAACACAAGAGAACGATTCAGTTTTGGACTCAGAGTGAATGGTAATATCGGAGAGCAGTTCGACTTCTTCGAACCTAGAAGGGATATTTCAGAAAATAGATTCTTTACGAGACCTGCAAGAGTTGGAATCAGAGGATTTATATCTTCAGATTATCGAAAGAAATTCGCATATGACGTTAGAGTCAACAAAAACTTCTTTTTGAACAATCCCAGAGATCAGTATTCCATAAATGTATCTCCGAGATATCGTTTCTCAAATCAGTTTTCTCTTGTCTATGAATTTGACTACAATAAAAATTATAACGATCAAGGTTGGGTTGATGAGGTTGGTAACGATATTATATTCGGACAAAGAGACCGTAAGACTTTTGAGAATAATATTTCTGCGAGATATAACTTCAGCGTAAACTCTTCCTTGAGTTTGAACTTTAGACATATTTGGACGGATGTTCGATACGAAGAACTTTTCTATACCCTAGGAACTGATGGATACTTTATTCCTAACGCAGACTATAACGAAAATCAAGATATCAACTTTAATAGTTGGAATCTCGACCTCAATTATATCTGGCAATTCACACCGGGGAGTCAGTTGATCGCCTTCTATAGAAATAGTATATTCAGTAGAACTGAGGATACAGGCCAAGATTTTGTGACCAATCTTCAGAATCTATTTAGTGAACCTAACCAACACATTTTCTCATTGCGCGTTGTTTTCTTTATAGATTATAACAATGCAAAAAACATCTTGTAAAAAGTTGGTTTTAGCTTGTTTTTAATAACTTCGTCAGACTAAGCTATTCGTATGGTAATTGCAAATAATATCCATAAATATTATGGAGAAGTTGAGGTATTAAAAGGCGTTGATCTTGAAATCAAAAAAGGAGAGATTGTTGCTATCGTAGGTCCTTCTGGTGCTGGTAAGACAACACTTCTTCAAATTCTAGGAACATTGGATAAACCTATGAAGGAAGAGAGCTATGACCTCTTAATCAATGAGATTTCTTTGAAACATCTCAATGACAAAGAACTATCAGCCTTCAGAAATCAACATATTGGATATATATTTCAGTTTCACCAATTACTCCCAGAATTTACGGCAATTGAAAATGTATGTATCCCTGCATTTATTGCGAAAAAAGACAAATTGGAAACTGAGAAAAGAGCGATTGAATTATTAACCTTTTTAGGATTGCAAGATCGCATCGGACATAAACCTAGTGAATTGTCTGGAGGAGAGCAACAACGGGTAGCCGTGGCGCGAGCTTTGATCAACAACCCGTCTATTATTCTTGCTGATGAGCCCAGTGGAAACTTAGACTCGGCCTCAGCAGAAAGCTTACACAAACTGTTTTTTGAACTAAGAGATAAATTCAATCAAACCTTTATCATAGTTACGCATAATCAGGAATTAGCAGACATGGCTGATCGTAAATTGACCATGAAAGATGGTGTAATTGCATGAATGTATACCAGCACTTAATTGGATTTCTCAAAAATCCTGTTTTAGAGAAAGATCGTGAGGCAAGTATTACAGATAAGATTTCTCAGTTCATCTTATTGTTTATCGCTTGTTTTACCATCTCCATTTTCTTATCCATTTTAATTTCCCTGTTATATACATCCGGATTGATAGATAACGAATATCATGCATTTGACAATCTTAAAGATCAAGAACCTTATGTTATTTTGCTGATTGCGGCCGTTATGGCTCCTTTAATTGAGGAATTACTATTTAGAGGTCCTTTGGTCTTATTTAAAAATCCTAAGGTCTTTAAGGTCGCTTTCTATGTACTTGCAATTATCTTTGGTTATGTTCACCTTTTCAATTATCAAATAGATACTCAGATCATCATCTTCTCCCCTATTCTCGTAGCGCCACAAATGGTTTTAGGGTTGATCTTTGGTTACATCCGTGTGCGCTTAGGGCTTATTTGGGCAATTCTAATGCATTCTGTTTATAATGGATTTCTAGTTTCTTTGTTCTTAGTTTCTAAAGATGCGATTCAATAAAAAAGAACTTAAAGAGTTTCTAGACGAGAAGACCGTACAGTATAATACGAGAAACTTCATTGAATCAGATCCTATTCAGATTCCACATCTTTTTTCAGTAAAAGAAGATATAGAGATATCTGGGTTTCTATCTGCGACTATAGCTTGGGGAAACAGAACAATGATTATCAAGAACTCTAAGAGAATCATAGATTTGATGGATCGTGCTCCTTATGATTTTATTATGAATCACAACGAAGCTGATCTCGACTCCTTAGAAGGGTTTGTACATAGAACTTTTAATAGTTTGGATCTAAGTTATTTTATAAGATCTCTACAGAACATTTATACCCATAATGACGGACTAGAAAAAGCACTATTACCGAAAGAAACTGAAGACGATTATCAGTTTGCCATTTCAAGATTCAAAGAGACCTTCTTTGAATTAGAACATGAAAAGAGAACAGAAAAACACATTTCAGACCCCTTAAAAAATTCAGCAGCTAAAAGAATCAGCATGTTTCTTCGATGGATGGTAAGGGAAGATAATACGGGAGTTGACCTAGGAATTTGGAACAGTCATTCACCGTCTAAGCTATCTTGTCCTTTGGATGTTCACACTGGAAATATCGCAAGGAAATTAAAGATTCTAAAAAGGAAGCAGAACGATTGGAAAGCAGTCAAGGAACTAGATCTAACTTTGAGGAAATTTGACCCAAAGGATCCAGTGAAATATGATTTTGCTCTTTTTGGGTTAGGTGTGTTTGAGAAGTTTTAGCAATCGTATTGAGGACTTTCACTACTACTTAATTGAGGCGAAAGAGGATTAACATTTCTCTAAATCTACAAATCATTTTTTTGCGTTAAATTAGCTAACCTTAATTCAAACGACCATGAAAAAACTATTATTCCTTTTTGCATTATTAATTGCTATTTCAATTCAAGCTCAAGACAGTAGAATTCCTTTAGACACTACTGTTGTTACAAATAGCGAAGTCACAATCAATGGTAAAAAAGTACTTTACGAGGCAACAACGGGCATGCAACCTGTGTGGGATGCCAATGGAGAGATCATTGCATCGTTATACTACACTTACTATAGAAGAACAAATGTAAAAGACAGTAGTAAACGACCTATTATCATGTCATTCAATGGTGGACCTGGGTCTGCTTCAGTATGGATGCATGTTGCCTATACAGGACCTAAAGTGTTAAATATTGACGATGAAGGGTATCCTCTTCAGCCTTATGGAGTTAAAGACAATCCACATTCTGTCTTAGATGTTGCAGATATCGTTTTTGTAAACCCTGTGAATACGGGTTATTCGAGACCTGTAGTCAAAAAAGGACAGAAATTAGATCGATCGAAGTTCTTTGGAATTAATGCAGATGCGAGATACCTGGCTGGTTGGCTTAATACCTTTATTACAAGAAATAATAGATGGCAATCGCCAAAATACATTATTGGTGAAAGTTACGGCGGAACCAGAGTAATGGGCTTAGCTGCGGAACTGCAGAATAGTCAATGGATGTATTTAAACGGAGTAATCATGGTTTCTCCAGCGGATTATTTATTACTTAGAACAGGAAGCTCTGTTGAAGCGGCTCTGAATTTACCGTACTACACAGCAGCAGCTTGGCATCATAAGATGTTACCTAATGAATTGCAATCTAAAGACTTAGATGAGATTTTACCCTTGGCAGAGAATTTTGCGGTGAACGAGTTACTTCCTGCAAGAGCTAAAGGTGGATTTATCTCGGATGCTGAGAAGAATAGAATAGCAGAGAAGGTTTCATATTTCTCTGGAATCACTAAAAAGGAAGTTCTACAAAACAATTTAGACATACCTAAGGCATACTTTTGGAAAGAATTGTTGAGAGATAAAAGCGGTATGACGATTGGAAGATTAGACTCCCGTTATAAAGGTATGGATAAAAGAATCGCTGGTGAGAGTCCTGATTATAACTCAGAAATCACATCATGGTTACATTCTTTTACTCCGGCAATCAATTATTATATCAGAGAACATCTGAATTTCAAAACTGATGTGAAATACAATGTATTTGGCCCAGTGAATCCTTGGGATAGACGAAATAATAACGTTCGTGATGGTCTAAGACAAGCCATGGCTCAAAATCCTTATCTCAAAATTCTTACACAATCTGGATATTATGATGGAGGAACTACTTACTTCCAAGCAAAATTCAGTATGTGGCAGATCGATCCAAGTGGAAGAATGAAGGATCGAATGGAATTCAAAGGTTATCGAAGCGGACATATGATGTATCTAAGAAATGAAGATTTGAAAAAAGCGAATGATGATTTAAGAGATTTCATCAGACGTAGTTCATCGAATGGAAAAGCAGCAAAGTACGATTAAGTAAAAGCCATTTAATGCAATTTAAACACCCTGAAATTTTCTACTTTTTGGTATTGCTATTAATACCAATTTTTGTCCATTTATTTCAATTACAAAAATTTAGAAAAGTAGCTTTTACCAATGTTGCATTTTTAAAGAAAATTAGTCTAGAAACTCGAAAGAGCTCTAGACTAAAAAAATGGTTAATTCTATCAACTAGAATACTAGGTCTTTTAGCGTTACTTTTTACTTTTTCTCAACCTTATTTTAGTGAAAAGAAATCCGATGAACAGAACTTAAACATTATATATTTAGACAATTCATTAAGTTTAAACACAAACGGAAGCAAAGGAAATCAACTAAGAATTACGGCCCAACAAATTATTGAATCATCAAGTGAAAACGATAGATACACTTTATTAACAAATGATGATATTTTTGAAAACTTAAACAAAATTGAGCTCGATAACATTCTTAAAACCATAGAATTCACCTCAAAATCCAATAATTTAGATCAAAAACTCCTAGAATATTCATCTATTCGTAATAATAAAACTAAAACTTTATATAAGAGCATATTTATATCTGATTTTCAATATTTAAAAGAAAATAATATAAATATGTTTACAAATGTAACAACGCCATTTTCGCTGGTAAAAGTTACAAATAACGAGAAAAACAACCTTTCTATAGATGGTATTTCAATTCAAGAAAACAAATCGGATGAACTCGTTCTGTCCGTCCACATAAGAAATCAAGGAGAAGCCAAAACTGAGATCCCCATCGCAATCTACAATCAGAGTCAGTTAGTAAGTAAACGCTCCTTCTCTATCGAGAAAGATTCATCTGACAAAGTTTTATTTACGATTCCGAAAACTACAAAATTCTATGGGAAAATTCAAATAACCTATAACGATATTTTTCTGTTTGATAATGATTTTTATTTCTATTTAAACTCCGGTTCAAAAACGAATATTTTAAGTATTGGAAGCCCGTCAAATTCATTGTCAAAAATCTATCAAAAGGAGTCATTTAATTTTGAATTTTCGACTGCTCAGAATATCAATTATAACATCATTTCTGATCAACAATTGATCATTCTAAACGAACTGCAAACCATATCAAATGTTCTTCAAAATACATTAACACAATTTGTGGAAGATGGAGGTCATTTATTAATCATACCCAATCAGAAATTGGATATTCCTTCTTACAATAATTTCCTTCAAAAAATAGGTTCAGGACGAATTACAGGAATACAGAATGATTCTTTAAAGATTACAGATATTAATTTTGATCACCCTCTCTACTCAAATGTATTTTCAAAAAGAGTGAGCAATTTTCAGTATCCTGAAGTAACCAAAAGTTACAACACTAACATTAAAGGAAATAAAATCATCAGTTTTGAAAATAAAAAACCTTTCCTACAAGAGGTACAAAATCCATTTAGTAAGGTTTATTGGTTCTCTTCTGCTTTGAATTCAGAAAGCACTAACTTCTCTAATTCACCCTTAATCGTTCCAACGCTTTATAATATTGGTCAGCAAAGCTTAAAGATTGCTCAGCCATCATATGTCTTGCAGAAGGAAAATAATATCGAGATTAACAAAAAAATTGGTAAAGACGACATATTGTCCCTTTCTCGTGGATCAGAATCTTTCATTCCCTTACAGCAATCTTTTGCAAATAAGGTGAGATTAACTACAGGGGAACAACCTGTAGAACCCGGTTTTTATGAGGTTATGCTGAAAAACGACAGCATCCAAAGTTTAGCTTTTAATATCAATAAAGACGAAAGTGCGCTTAATTTCCTCGATTTAAACAAGTTGAAAAATAATAACTCTCAACTCGAAATTTTCGATTCTGTAGAGGCTTTATTCGACAATATCAATGAAAAAAATGAAGTTCAATGGCTCTGGAAGTTGTTTTTGGCCATTGCAATTGTATCTTTGCTCTTGGAAATTTTAATATTAAAATTCTTCAAAACATGACCACTCTTATAAAATCGGCCACGATTATAGATGCCTCAAGCCCTTTTCACCGGCAAACAAAAGACATTTTAATCACCAACGGAGTTATCTCTAAAATAGCCGATTCTATAAATTCTCAATCCGATTATAAAATTGTAGAACTCCCAAACATACATGTTTCTTGCGGTTGGTTCGACACCAGTGTATCTTTTGGAGAGCCTGGTTATGAGGAAAGAGAAACAATTTCTAAAGGTCTAGAGGTAGCTTCGAAAAGCGGATTTACCAGTGTAGCTGTCAATCCAAATACAAATCCTGTTATAGATTCTAAATCTGATGTAGAGTATTTGATTCATAAATCAAGTAAATCTTCAACGAGCTTATTCCCGATAGGAGCCTTAACTCAGGGCAGTAAAGGAGTTGAATTAGCAGAACTATACGATATGCAACAATCTGGTGCAATCGCTTTCGGAGATTATGCCAAACCTATATCCAACGCTAATTTGATGAAGATAGCTCTTCTTTATGCTCAAAATTTTGATGCTTTGGTAATGAGCTTCCCAAAGAATAAGTCGATTGCTGGGGAGGGAATTGTCAATGAAGGAATTAATAGCACACATTTAGGATTGAAGGGAATTCCTTCTTTAGCGGAAGAAATTCAAATTTCAAGAGATCTATTCTTACTAGAATACACGGGTGGAAAGCTTCATATTCCAACCATTTCAACAGAAAAATCTGTTAAGTTGATCAAAGAAGCCAAGAAGAAAGGCCTCAATGTAAGTTGTAGCGTTGCCGCGCACAACTTATTCCTAACCGATTCAGAATTAGAAGGATTTGATAGCCGCGTAAAGGTTTCACCACCTTTGAGAACAGAAAAGGACAGGAAAGCCTTGATAAAAGGTTTGAAAGAAGGAGTGATTGACATGATCACTTCAGACCACAACCCTATCGATATTGAAAACAAAAAACTAGAATTTAGTTTAGCTGATGACGGCACCATAGGGCTAGAAAGTTTATTCGGAGTGGTAAACTCTGTTTTAGACCTAGAAACAATCACAAAAGCGCTAAGTAGCAATCCAAGAGCGATATTTAGATTAGAATCGAATTCAATTAAAGAAGGTAACAAAGCAGACCTCAGCTTATTTAACCCAGAAGGGTCCTATACTTTTACCAAAGAGCATATCTTATCTACTTCTTCAAATTCGGCTTTCTTAAATAAAGAATTAAAAGGAAAAGTTTACGGAATTTTCGCCAATAAGAAACTTGTCTTAGCATAATGTCAGATTCATTATACTACATCGAAAGAGCTCCAAAAAAGAGCACTGAAAATCCACCCTTACTGATCATGCTACATGGTTATGGTAGTCATGAAGAAGATCTTTTCTCATTCTCTGAAGAGTTACAAGATGAATTTCATATTGTAAGCGTGCGTGCACCTTATAGCATAGGTTTCGGAGGTTATGCCTGGTATGCTATTAATTTTGATGCGGACCAAAATAAATTTTCAGACATTCCGCAGGCAAGGGAATCTTTAGTTTTGATAGATGAATTGATTAGCGAACTAAAAGAAAAGATAAATCCTTCTAAAATTTTTCTAGTTGGATTTAGTCAGGGTGCAATCTTGAGTTATGCCTTCAGCTTTAATTATCCAAATAAAGTAGATCATGTCATTGCTTTGAGCGGTTATTTGATTGAAGACCTCATACCTAAAGAATTCTACTCTAATCTTCAAACGGATTACTACAGTTCACACGGAACAGTAGATCAAGTTATTCCAGTAACATGGGCGAGAAAAATAGAGCCTTTTTTAAAGTCTCAAGGTTTATCTTGTGACTATTCCGAATACCCAATAGGTCATGGTGTAGCTCCTCAAAACTTTTACAGTTTTAAAGATTGGATTTCCTATCGATTGAAATAAACTAATTAAAAACCAGTTCTAAAGTAAAACTATCTTATGAAAAAATTTGTTCTCTTTCTACTCTTAAGCAGCATCAGTATTTACGGTTTTGCAAGCAATCACTTGGGTTTTAACCAAATAAATAACATTGATTTTGAGGAATCAATTGAAGTATATATCAATAAAAAAGGGAAGATCTTAGTTGACAATAAAAAGGTAAACATTAAAGAATTAGATCAGATTCTAAAAGACCTTAAAAAGAAAAAGGGAACATTAAAGCTAGCTCAGGCAAGTTTGAAACTCAATAAGGTACAGAAGACCAATGCTGAACTATCTAAACTGATTAACAAGCATAAAATAACAATAGAGTTATATACCGACAATAGTTTTAAAACTTTATCTCTACAGTAAATATTTTTAAACTTTGAATAGAAAAAGGGAGTTCTTAAAGAACTCCCTTTTATTATTTGTAATCAAAAAACTAATGACTACCTATTGACTAATACTTTCTTAGTAAGTACTCCTGATTTAGAGTAGATTTTCAAGGTGTAAACACCTGCAGATAATCTTCCTCTTCCCATTTGAATGGTTGGAGTTTTTGAGTCTGGTCTAACAACCTTACGCTCAACTACCTTACCAAAGAAATCATGTAAGATCATTGTAATCTCTCCTTCCGCATGATCTAATTGAACATCAAACTGACCATTTGAAGGGTTTGGATATACATTAGCACTGAACCTATCCGTAGTTTGAACAGGGTCCATTCTAGGAGCAACTGGTGGTGGTGAATTAGAATCATTACATCCTGCTCCACATTCACCTAATGAATCGCCGTGATTCGTTAAGTGAGCCATTACAGCATTCGGGCTGATACTTATTAATATCAACTTTTGTCCTTTTCTAGCTCTGTGGCAAACTAATACCTTTCCACTAGGTTGTCCATTATTCTTAAAGTGTCTTGCGTCAATAACACAGACATCAATCGAAGCCGTTGCCGTACATCCATTTGAATTGGTTACCACAACAGAATAAGTTGTTGAACCTGTTGGACTAACCTCAGGACTTGCAACATTAGCTACAGATTCACCCGAAGAAGAAGTCCATTCGTAAGTAAATCCTGAACCTCCACCTACAACAGTATTCAAATTAATCGACTGAGGACCAAATCCTAAATAGATAGTATTTTCATTTTGCGTAGGAACCGCCGTGAAATTATCGATAGAAACCGTTGGAATATCTCCTACAACAGTCACAGTTGCTTCACTAGAAGATGAATTTCCAGAAGGATCCGTTGCAGTCAAAGTAACTGTTTGATCACCAATATCATCACAAGTGAAACTATCTCTATTGATAGAAAGCTCAAATGAACAATTATCTGAAGTTCCTCCATCGATGTCATCAGCAGTAATACTCGCCTCTCCATTGGCTAAAACAACAGATATATTTTGAGTAACAACCGCTGGCGCTTCATTATCGGAAACTGTAACATCAAAGCTTACGGTTTCATCACCACAAACGTTCGAAACGTTTAATGTAACCGTAGTTGTACCTAAATTAAAGTCACTTCCCGACCCAGAACCTGATCCTGACCCAGTTGTTGCTCCAGAGAACTCATAAGTTAATGTCGCCTCAGGGTCTCCCACAAATTCCACATCATAGCTGACTCCTGCCGCACATGCCGCTTCATCGGTATCTACGTCAATATTTGTAGGAGTGCTTGTAAAGCTCGCTGGCAAACAAGTAATTTCAGCATTCAATGGAATTCTAATTTCTGACTCATCACAATCATTGGATAAAATAACCAGTTCTGCGCTGTAGGTTCTAATTTCAGTAGCATTAAAAGTTAGATCGAAACTCATACTTGAACTTGAACCAATATCGAAACTTGTGCCGTTTCCACCTAAGTCTAAATTGAAGAATTCTGCATCAGCACCTTCTATATAGAAATTGTTAATTGTTAATATTCCCGAAGCTGAAGGGTTTGATATACCAATAGACTCAACAGCGTCTTGATTTGGGAATACATTTCCAAAATTACCGTTAGCAGTCACATCAATTTCTGCAGGATTTGCACTAACTACCACTTCATCTGAAGTTGCAGAACATCCAAATAAATCAATCACTCTAACACTATAGTTACCGGCTGATGTTGCAGTATAAGATTGTTGCGTTGCATTAGGAATATCTACCCCATTCAACATCCATTGATAAATAGACGATTGTGAAGCTGTTAAAACAGCCTCTCCGTTAGGCGGACATAAGAATGCACTTCCACTAGGTGTAATATCCACAGTTGGATTATCGTTTACTACAATTGGAGTTACTAATGATTCTCCAGAACATCCACCATCGTTTGTTACAACTACAGTATAATCTCCTGAAACACTGGCAACATAAGATTGATCTGTTGCTCCCGCAATATCTACACCATCTTTTTTCCACTGATAAGTATCACCATCATTGGCAGTCATGGTTACTGTTTCACCTTGACAAACTGTTGTCTGTCCGGCAACGATAATTGCAGCTGGCTGAACGTTTACAATCGCTGTACACGATGAAGAATTACCCGCACCGTCTGTTGCTGTTAAGGTCACTGTATTCTCACCTACATCTGCACAGGTAAAATCAGTTCTAGATAGAGTTAAAGACTCGATTCCACATGCATCACCTGAACCATTATCAACCATTTCTGGTGTAATACTTACAGTTCCATTAGGGCTTAACGCCACGGTAATATCTCTACAAGCCACCGTTGGAGGCGTTACATCATTCTGTGCACCTGTGTTTCTATGGAATCTGATCGTGTTACTACTAATTCCCGAAGTCGCTATATCAGGAACAAAATCACCATCAAGATCTCCAATTACAATTCCAGAAACCTCTGCTCTAGAAGAAGAAGTATAGTCAAATCTTGGAGCAAAGCTCACATTACCTGTAGTTCCAGTTGTATTTCTATAAACTGAGAAAACATTAATACCTAAAGACTTTGTAACGATATCCACATATCCATCACCATCTACATCTCCAACACCAATTCTATAATTATTTCTTGGCGCAGGTAAATTAACGGTAGGAGCAAAAGAAATATTTCCTACTGTAGACGTATTAGTCCAAATAGCAGTATTAGTTGCTCCACTGTAGTTACAAGATGTAAAATCCATTTTTCCATCTTTGTTAAAATCTGCAATCAAAGATCTGTAAGGATAAGAACCTCCTGAACCCCAATATTCTGGATTTTCAAATGAGGCACTAAAACTTCCATCTGCAGTTGTATTTCTAATAGAAACCGCTCTGTTTCTTCCCCCTTGAGATGCAATAAAATCGGTTTTACCATCTCCATCAAGATCCACTGCTTGAACGCCAGTACAACCAGCACCTACATAACCAACTCTTATTCTGCTTGTAAAGTTGAAATTACCCGGCCCAGTACTTGTATTAAACGCAACATATACATCGTTTCCGTAATTACCAATGATATCAACCTTTCCGTCATTATTGAAATCTCCAGCTGCAATTTGATAACTTGAAACTCCTCTAGAATTTACTGCGTAAGCCAAACCAAAATTACCTGGTCCCGTACTTGTATTTCTAAGTACACTTACATTGGTAACAACATCTTTTAAACCATCACCGTCAAAGTCGGCTACGGCTACTGTTCTTGTACCCGTTCCGAAGTTATAGGCAGAGAAACTAATATTCCCAGGCGAACTATTATTCTTGGCAATGGTTATACCTCCATTAAGTCCGGCAGAAACGACCTCTGGTCTACCATCATTATCCATGTCCTGTGAAAGCATATTATAGGCTCCATAAACTCCTCTTAACTCTTGAGCAACATTCTGATAAGATGTTGAAGTCAAGGGAGTTGGACAGAATATTCCGTTATGATGTGTTTTTGAATAAGCTGTCAAATTACATTGATTCTTTACAGAAATCAGTGAAGTGGTACTTCCTTCAGGAACACGAACCTCTAAAGTTCCAAAAGTAGCCGAAACTACAGTTGCTTGAGTCGCTCCAAAGAATACTTGATTCTCTCCAGCAATTGCACTAAAGTTAGCTCCTGTAATTGTTACGGTACTCCCTATAAAACCAGTTTTGGGCGAAAAGTCATTGATAATTGGACGATCGCTACATTGCGCATTTAATTGCTCCATCCCTCCCAGACAAGCAATAATTACTAAAATCGAAATTATCCTTTTCATCCTTTCTGATATGTTATGTCAACTTTTACTGTAGAAACATCTATTTCATCTGGAAAATCAAGCTTCAAATTAGTATGCTTATTTTGATCGCATGTAGAGATAAACATATCTCCTAGTTTGGTCTCAAAAGGCTTCACTACCAAAGTTGCCTTATTCCCCTTATCATCACTAAGGAATAAAGTAAAACCAACTTTTGGGTTCGTTCCATCTTCATTAAATGCATTCAAAAGAATGACAGCTTTAGAATCTGGAGAGCATTTGACGACGGTGTAAGAAACGTCGAAATGAAATTCTGCTTCTTCTAATGTTGTCCAATCTTTCAAAGTTTTGGACTGTGAAGAAACATTTACGGCACACAATAGCATAAAAGCCACCAGAACACCGTTGATTAAAGTTTTTTTGTTCATGGTTATTTATTGAATTAATGGTTAGTAATATATATACGTGCCTGACTGACACAACCTAAAAGATTGTATCAAATCAACGTGTAGATATTCAAATTAATAAATACCAATCAAAAGAAATGCGGATAAAGCATCATACGAGGGGAATATGCTCAGGTAAGGGACTTCGAGTACTACGATTTGGCGAAAGAATAAAATTAATTATTCTGAATGATTGTTTTTGTTATTTGTTATTGTTGTTAAATGTTGTGATAAATTTAACAAAAAATTTAACATATATAAGAATAATTAAAAAAATTGATTTTAAAGTTTATCACAACGCACTAACTATAATGAAGACAAAGAGTTTACAAAGGTTTTAGAATTTATCTTTTGCCCTAGAGTTGAAACTACAAGTTCAGCTGCAAGCCATCATAACTCAAATAAACATTATCTGGGAGCTGTTTTTCTATCTCGGCATGAAATCCGAGTTTATGGCTGATATGGGTAAAATAAGCTCTTTTAGGGTTGATTTCCTCCACAAAAGCCAAAGCTTCTTCTAGATTTAAATGCGTAGGATGTTCTTGAATCCTTAAAGCATTAACCACCAAAACATCTAGATTTTCTAGCTTTTTCTTTTCTTCTTCTGAAATAGTTTTGAGATCTGTTATATATGCTAAATCTCCAAATCGATAGGCAAGAATGGGTAATTTACCATGAATTACCTCAATAGGTGTAACAGACATCCCTTTGAGTTCAAAAGCCTCAGTGGAAACTAAATTTACCTCCATTTTTGGAGCACCAGCATATCTGTTCTCTGTTGCGAAAATGTATTCGAAGCGCTTTATAAGATTATCTCTGACTCGCTCACTCACATAAATTGGAACTTCACCCATTTGATAGGTAAAGGGTCTTAGATCATCAATTCCAGCCGTATGATCAGCATGTTCATGTGTAAAAAGAACACCGCTTATCCATTGTACCTTCTCTCGCAACATTTGTTGCCTAAAATCGGGTCCACAATCGATAATATAACGAGCGTCATCCCACTCTATCATTACCGAAGAACGAAGTCTTTTATCTTTCGGGTCTTCCGATAAAGAGACAGGCTCATTATTAGCAATCATCGGAATTCCTTGAGAAGTTCCCGTACCTAGAAAAGTAAGCTTCATAGAAAGCAAAAATACGTTAAATATTGACTCGTAGCTATCTATTTTAGTACCTTTGTTGGTATAAGATAAACTTCTCAACATGGCTATTACTCTTAAAGGAGATCAAAAAATTAGCAACGTTCCTGCTACCAAAGCGAAAGCACTTCGAATCAACTTAAATACAGATATCTACGGAACTTTCGCCGAGATTGGTGCTGGTCAAGAAACCGTTCGTAATTTTTTTAGAGCTGGTGGTGCTTCAGGAACTATCGCGAAAGCGATGAGTGCTTACGACAAAGATTTCTCTGATGCTATCTATGGTATTGAAGATGACAGACGCTATGTTACCGAACCACGTTTGAAAAGAATGTTGCGTCATGAAGTAGACCTTATAGAAGACCGATTAAACAGAGCTAAGCATCCTCATAAGATTTTCTTTAGCTATGCTAATACGGTGGCTACCATCGATTTCTCAAAAAAATTTAAAGGACATGGTTGGGTTGGAATTCGCTTTCAGCTAGACCCTTTAGAAGATTATAATGAAATCGTTCTTCATCTAAGATTTAAAGAGAATGACGCCAAACTTCAACAAGAGACTTTAGGAATCTTGGGAGTGAATTTGATCTATGGAGCCTTTTATCTAAATGACAATCCTAAAGAGCTTTTAAGATCTTTCTATGATAATCTAGATAAGCACCAGATAGAGATCGATATGATCAATTTCTCTGGTCCTAGGTTTATGTATGTAGATAATCGTTTGATGAGTTTACAACTGGTAAAAAACGGAATGACCAATGCGGTGATGTTTGGGCCTGACGGGAACAACCTATTACCAGCACAGGTTCTATACAAAAAAAACATACTTGCATTAAGAGGTAGTTTTAGACCTGTTACCAAGGTCAATATGGATATGTTCAAGAACGCTAAACAGATGTTCTTTGAAGAAAGCAAGGTAGATCCAAAAAATTCACAAATCATTTTTGAGATCACTTTAAGTAACCTTCGTGCCGAAGGTGAGATCAACGAACGTGATTTCTTAGATAGAGCTGAACTCTTGTGCTCATTGGGACAAAATGTAATGATCACTAATTTCCAAGAATATTTCAAATTAGTTGAATACTTTAGCGAATTTACTAAGGCTAGAATGGCGTTAGCCATGGGAGTTTATAATCTCATTCAGATCTTCGATGAGAAGTACTATCGTCACTTGAGCGGTGGAATCCTAGAAGCTTTTGGAAAACTCTTCTATCGTGATCTTAAGGTATACATGTATCCATATAAGGATCAAAAAAGTGATGAATACATCACAAGTGAGAATTTGAAAGTTCATCCAAGAATGAAAGAATTATACAAATTCTTTAAGCATAACGGTAAATTGATCGATATCAAGGATTTTGATCCGGAAAGCTTACACATCTTCTCAAGAACCGTGTTAAGAATGATCACGGAAGGTGAAGAGGGATGGGAAGAAATGTTACCTGAAGGAATTTCTGAAACGATTATCCAGAATAGATTATTCGGATATTCTAGAAGCCGATTCAAACGTTAATCCTTTTATTCCTAGAATTTAAACTCATTTTATTTTTATCAATTAAACCTTTTTATCTTTAAAGGGTCTAATTGAGAAAGCTAGTTAGTTGGTAGATGAAATCACTTTAGTTGAACAATTGCAAGATGTTCAAACCAAAGAACAGGCGTTTCGAGTATTGATCACAGAATACAAAGAACGCTTGTATTGGCATATCAGAAAAATTGTGATTTCACATGACGATACCGATGATGTTCTTCAGAACACTTTTATCAAGATATTTAAAGGAATTGACAGCTTTAAACAGGATAGTAAGTTATATTCTTGGATGTATAGAATTGCAACGAACGAATCCATTACCTTTTTGAAGAAAAGAGCAAAGGAACGCAACGTTGATATTTCAGAGATCAATCAAGAATTAGTAACCAGTCTGAATTCTGATGAATGGTTTAGTGGTGATGAGATCCAGTTAATCTTACAAAAAGCCCTATCCACATTACCAGAAAAACAAAAGCTGGTTTTTAATATGAGATATTTTGACAATATGAAATACGATGACATTTCAAAGATCTTAGACACCTCAGTTGGTGGTTTAAAAGCATCTTATTTTCATGCCGTTAGAAAAATAGAAGATTATATTAGATCAAAGCCGCATTAAACGTTAGAAAGAAATTGAAGTCTAAAAGACAGATGATAGATAAAAAAGAACATAATATTAATCCCATGATTCCTAAGAACTCAGGTTTTGACGTTCCTAAAGGATATTTTGATTCTGTGGAAGATGATTTCTCTATTCGATTAAAAGAGGAAAATCTACCACGTACATCGGGTTTTAAGGTTCCTGACGATTACTTTGATTCTTTGGAAGACAAAATTCTATCTCAAGTAATTGATAAACCAAAAGGAAGAATAATTCCTTTAAGAACTCGAATTCTGAGATTTGCTAGTGTGGCCGCTGTTTTTGTTTTCATTTTTATCTCTATTTGGAATAATGCTAAGAACGAAGAAGACCTAACATCTGATGAAATTGCGTCTTGGATAGAAGTTAATATTAGCGATATTGACTTGAACGAAATATACAATGAATTAGATGAAGATGTTGAGTTTATGGAAGTTGATCTTTTGGAAAACTCAATAGAAAACAATAGTATTGATACATATTTTGACCAAAACGACACTTATATTCTCATAGAAGAATCACAAGGATTGTTTGATGAAATAAATTAATTATGCAAAGAAAGATTTACAGTTTCGCATTAATAGCATTCTTTATGAGTGCTGCCTTGATGGCTCAAGAAAGGCGAATAAAAAGACCAGATCCTGATAAAGTAAAGGCATATAAGATCGCATATATAACCGATAAACTTGATCTTACACCAGAAGAGGCTGAAAAGTTCTGGCCTATTTATAATGAGAATGAGAAGTTGATGGCTGAATTGCGAAAAGAAGAAAATTTAGCGATCAAAAAACACATTAAGGAAAGATCAGATATAGAAGGAGTTACCGAAAAAGAAGCTCAAGAGATAGTAAGTTCAATGAGAAAAATTGAACAGAGAATACATGATCAAAAAGGAAGAGTTTACAGTAGACTCAAAAAGGTGTTACCCTACAAGAAGATTTTGAAACTTCAAGTAGCCGAGCGAGAATTTAAAAGAAGTTTATTAAGAAAACTGAAAAAGAGAAGAAAACCTCTAAAAGAATCAAAGGATTCTAAAAACTAAAAAAAGGTAAGCTAATAGCTTACCTTTTTATTTAATTATTCTTTACTAATATCAAACAGGGATATAAA
>CAZDKB010000048.1:6492-18141 GCA_964505885.1 uncultured Flavobacterium sp. | reverse complement strand
CCGTTCTTAAAACCAAGCTTTTCAGCATTCTCAATAGCTTTGTCTAAATGATTATAACGATACTCTAATAGAGTTCTAGCTACTTTTTGATCTTTAGTAGCCATATAGAACGGAATACAATAGGCTTCTGTATCCCAATAGGTGCTTCCTCCATATTTCTCACCGGTAAATCCTTTCGGTCCGATGTTAAGGGAAGCATCTGTACCAAGGTAAGTCTGATTCAAATGGAAAATATTGAATCGGATACCTTGTTGTGCTTTTACATCACCATCAATAGTGATGTCTGCCATATCCCAGATCTGAGCCCAAGATTTCTTTTGAAAATCGAGCAACTTATCAAAACCAAGATCAATGGCTTTCTTTAATACTTTTTTGGCAGCAGTTACCAGCTTGAATTTGTCGTGGTTCCTATCCACAACATACCCTCCAAACTTATGAATGGTATAGGTCTGCCCTTGTTTGACTGATTGTTTGTAAGAACATGAAGCATAGGTAGATGATTTTCTGTCTACACAATCGATGTTCATGGGTTGATCGTTCAAGAAAAGTTTAGATTCCATATACGTACAAGTATGGAAATCTGTTTTCATGGTTTTCGCTTGAAGGAAAGACTGATGGTTCTTTTGGTTCACATTAAGAACATCCCAAAACTGATCATCCCAGTTGGTATCTTCATTAGTGATCCCTCCATCTATATAAGGAGTAAAGACAATGTCTGCATCGGCGTTTAATGGAGTTACCTCATATTTGATAACACCTAATTCGTCGATATCTAGACTTAAGAAGCGGATGCTTTTCACTTGAACTTGGATATCATTTTCTAAGGTAGCTGTAAAACTCCTAGACAACCAACCTTCTTTCATGTTGAGTTCTCTTTTGAAGTCTTTCACCTCTTTTGCCTTGAAAAGATCCAGTTTCTCTTTGTTCACAGAAACATTGATCCCTATCCAGCTTGGTGCGTTTAATACCTTGGCAAAATACTCTGGATATCCGTTCTTCCACCATCCTACTCTTGTCTTGTCAGGATAATAAACTCCTGCGATATAACTTCCTTGGAACGTAGGACCCGAGTAAACTTCCTCGAAGTTTGCTCTTTGCCCCATGGCTCCGTTACCAATACTGAAAAGACTTTCAGAAGCCTTGACTGTATCAGGATTAAATCCTTCCTCTATGATAGACCATTCGTTAGGAATGATATAATCTAAATTCATTTTTATTCTGTTTACTTAATTTGAGAGTTTAGATTCACCTCTTTCTCTGCGACCTCTTTCATAAACTCCACTGAGATCTCGGTAAAATCTTTAAAAACAAAATCCGCCTCCCCAAGAACTTCTCGGTCTCCAATTCCGATAGAGATCATATTGGCAATATTTGCCGCTTGAACTCCAGCTACAGAATCTTCAAACACAACGCAGTCACTAGGCAAGGTGTCCAAGGACCTTGCGGCATTTAAGAAGACTTCAGGATCTGGCTTTGCTTTGGTCACATTCGTTCCATCAACGATAGAATCAAATGATTTTAATAGGTCTACCTTTTGCAAGATGGTTCTGGCGTTCTTACTTGCAGAACCTAAGGCAATAGGATAACCCTCAGCTTTCAAAAAATCTAGGATCTTCATGACATCGGGCAGGATCTCTGAATCATCCATGGCATTGACATAGCTCAGATAATCATTGTTTTTCTTTGCCATCAATTCCATGAACTTATCTTCTGATAATTCAATTCCTCCCCAGGCGAGTATCTTTTCCAAAGAACGAACTCGGCTAACTCCCTTTAATTGTTCGTTTTGTTCTTCGGTAAAATCAACTCCCAGCCCGTTCGCTAGTTTTTTCCAAGCTAAAAAATGATACTTGGCGGTATCTACAATGACACCATCCAAATCAAATATGAATACTTTTTTCTTCATTTATTATTTCGAATCGTCGTCTGTTACTCTTAATGTTAAGACTCCTGATAAGATCATAGAAACACCTCCTACTACTAACGCATAGATCGGTTCACTGTCGAAAAAGGTTGTCAGCATAAACCCTAAGATTGAGGCTGCAACGATCTGAGGAATTACAATAAAGAAGTTGAACACTCCCATATAATATCCCATTTTATTCGCAGGTAATGAACCGGTTAACATCGCATAAGGAATGGATAGAATACTTGCCCAAGCAATACCTACTCCTACCATAGACACCAATAAATAATCGGGATCTGTGATAAAGAAATAAGAGATCAATCCTAACCCTCCTAAGGTTAAACAGACCATATGAGCTACTTTTCTACTCGTCTTCTTAGCTAAGATTGGGATCAAGAAAGCAACAACAGCGGCCACTCCAAATTTGATTCCCATTAAGAAGCCTACCCAGTCGGCTCCCTCATTATACAACTCTGAAGTCGTATCTGAAGTACCATAAATATGACTGGTTACACCCGAAGTTGCATAGATCCACATCGAGAACATGGCAAACCATGAAAAGAATTGAACATAGGCCAATTGCTTCATTGTAGTTGGCATTCTTAAAAGATCGGTCATGATATGTACAAAACCATTGTCTTTTTGCCCTTTTCTTAGCAAAGCCGCTAGCATGAATAGTAATCCTACTAAAGCAATACCTACAGATAAGATGAATAGATCCTTCTTAAGCTCAAAATACACTAAAGCCATGGTAGCCACGAGTCCGACGATCAACATGATCAGCCCAACACTGGTTTGTTTGCCTGTAGTCACTTCAGCTTGTGATTCCGCACTCGATTCTTGCTCTGCAGCTTTTTCAAAAGCTTCAAATTCTTCTGGAGAATACTCTTTGGATTTAAAAACCGTCCAAAGCACTGCAATCAAAAAGGCAGCAGCACCAATATAGAACGAATACTTCACCGTATCAGGAATCACTCCTTCAGGAGCTTCACTAGAAATGTCTAACCAATTAGAAAATACCCATGGCATTGCAGATCCTACGAATCCACCAATTCCGATGAAGAAACTCTGAGTTGCAAATCCGAGGGTTCTTTGACTATCTGGAAGATTGTCTCCAACAAAGGCTCGGAAAGGCTCCATAGAAATATTGATCGAAGCATCCATGATCCATAATGTCCCAATCGCCATCCAAAGGATAGGTGAATTAGGCATTATACACAAAGCAATGGAAGCGAGAATGGCTCCTACTAAAAAGTAGGGTCTTCTTCTTCCTAATTTGGGATGCCAAGTTCTATCGGAAAAATATCCAATAATAGGTTGAATGATCAATCCCGTTACAGGAGCTGCGAGCCAATAAACAGCAAGTTCATCGACTTCAGCACCCAAGGTTTCAAATATTCTTGAGGTGTTGGCATTTTGTAAAGCAAATCCGAATTGGATCCCTAAGAAACCGAAACTCATGTTCCAGATTTCCCAGAAACTTAAGGTACGCTTTTTCATTATCGTAAATTGTTAGTTAATACTTACGATAAGCGCTATGACTTATCAATTTAATAGTGTGGAATGAAATCTATTGATAAATCAAATAATGGCGTAAAGATATATTTTTTTTGAATACGCCAACAAAAAAGTAAAAAAAAATGGATTTAGCTCGACTCTCGAGTATGCAGATCGCTAGAGATGACTTTGGTTCTTGGAGGCAAGATATCTCCCTCATTTTCAATACGATCAATCAATAATTCAACCGCTTGTTTTCCCATAGTAAATCCGTGCTGAACGATTGCTGTGATTGAGGGCGAAGAGAATTCAGAGATCAATCCATCGGTAAATCCAACTACAGAAATATCCTGTGGAACGCGCAATCCTTTCTCCTTAGCAAGTCGGATTGCAATAGCGGCATAAATCTCATTTACGGCAAAAACACCATCAATGTCCTCGTTGATCACTTTGGAAATTTGATTTCTAAGATCGTATTCTTCGTCGATCTCAATCGCAAGATTATCCGAAGAGCTTAAGTTGAACTCCTTCAAAGCTTTTTCGTAACCTTTCTTACGCAAAGTTCCAATATTTACGTGCTCAGGTGTAGCTAACATGGCAACTTTCTTTCTTCCTCTTTCAATCAAATGTTTGGTGGCCTTATACCCTGCTCCAATATCATCTACAATCACCTTATCACAATTGATAGAATCCAAAACACGATCAAACATGACTAGCGGAATCTCTTCATTTACGAGGTCTTCTATATGCTTATAGTCCTGATTTTGAAGGGTTTCCTTTGCTACAGAGATCAATAAACCATCAACACTTCCATTAGAAAGTACTTTCAAGTTGTCTACTTCGCTTTGATAAGATTCATTGGAGAAACATACCATGATATGGTAACCTTTCTCACTTGCGCCTTTCTCGATTCCTTTAATTACGGTAGAGAAAAAATGATGAACGATTTTTGGAAGAATCACACCTATCACCTTAGTCTTCTGATTTCTAAGCTGCAAGGCTAGATTATTGGGCTTGTAGTTATAATAATCTGCATAAGCTTTAATTCTCTCTTTGGTCTCAACACTAATCTCATGAGAATCTCTTAAAGCTTTAGAAACAGTTGAAGTAGAAACTCCTAATTCTTTAGCTATTGTCTTTATCGTAATTTTCTGCTTCATATTTTACTGTTTACTCAATTTTACCCGTCTATTTTTTTTGAAAAAGATTTTTTTGCTCAAGAATAAGCAAGTTTACAAAAAAGAAATCGAAAAAGAAACCAAAATGGACATCAAAACGAACACGATTTCGTAAAAATTTCGAAAAAAAACGAACACGATTTCGTAACATTCGACCCTAAAAAGTTATCCACACGAAACCGTTTTCGAACGAGATATACTATAGGAAAATGATAAATATCAGGTCTTGATTCAGAAGTAAAATATATATTCGAGCCGTGGAATGTAAATTTATTGTTAAATCACAAGTCAAATTTACGGTTATTACTTAACAACAAATACATGAGAAAATTTAAATTATTGTTAACGGGAATCTTTTTATTCTCCTCAATAGTCATGTTTGCACAACAAACCATGCGAGGAGTTGTAAAAGATAAGGCGACAGGTGAAACTTTACCTGGCGTAAGTGTAGTGGTGAAGGGTACTACAACCGGTGATTCTACCGATTTTGATGGTGTCTTCACTTTGAACAACGTTAAAACTGGGGATGTATTGGTATTTACCTACCTTGGTTTTGCGAATAAAGAAGTAACTGTTGGAACCAACTTTAACATTACAGTAGAACTTGAAGAAAGTTCTGAGCGATTGGATGAGATCGTTGTAGTGGGATATGGTACAACAACAGTGAAAGATGCAACAGGATCTGTAGAAGCCATTACAGAGAAGGACTTTACAAAGGGTAACATTGTTACACCAGAGAATTTACTATCAGGTAGGGTTTCTGGGGTGACGATTACTCAGAGTGGTGCTCCTGGTTCTGGTGGTCAGATTCGTATTCGTGGTGGATCTTCGATCTCTGCGAGTAACGATCCTTTGATTATTATTGATGGTTTACCGATCAACAACAACGGAGTATCAGGTTCGAGAGGGGTTTTATCAACGATTAACCCTAATGATATCGAATCTTTCTCTGTATTGAAAGATGCGGCAGCAACAGCGATCTACGGATCTCGTGCTTCTAACGGGGTAATCATCATTACTACCAAAAAAGGTAAAAAAGGATTTGGAATCGATTTAGACCTACAGTATTCTTCTGCTGAGAACAGAAATCGCGTAAGAGTGTTTTCTGCTGATGAGTTTAGAGATATTGTAGCTGCACAGAGACCACAGGACATCGGATTACTAGGTAATGCGAATACTGATTGGCAAGATGAGATCTTCAGAACTGCAAGTCAGAAGATTGTGAACGTTACAACTAGAGGAGCTGTATTTGGAATTCCAACTCGTTTATCTATTGGTAACACAGTACAAGAAGGGGTTTTAATTCACGATAGATATAGAAGATCTAACGTTTCTTTATCTGTAAACCCTACTCTATTAGACGGAAACTTAAAAATTAACTTGAATGCAAACTACGCGGATGACGCGAGTGCTTTTGCAGATCAAGGACAAATTGGGGCAGCGTTAAGATTTGACCCAACCCAGCCTGTATTTGATCCATTATCTCCTTTTGGTGGATATTATCAACACAGAAATGGGGTTATTATTGAAAACGCAACGACTAACCCAGTAGCAAATCTAGCTTTAAATGAAAACCTTGGTGGTACTGAAAGAGTTTTTGGAAACTTAAACTTCGACTATACTTTCCACGGTCTTCCTGAATTAAGAGCGGTTGCTGAAGTTGGTTACGACAGAACTACAGGTAACTTTAGAAACCTTGGATCTGTATTTATTGCAACTACTGACCCAGATATCTTATTTGAAGGTACAGAGTCTTATAACGACCAAGTAAGAACAAACGTTAACTTCAACGGATACTTTGCATATACAAAAGAATTCGATGATTTACAGACAAACTTCACTTTAGGATACAACTATCAGAAATTTGAAAACAGAGGTAGCTTTACTGGAAACATTAGAGACCCTAATAACATTGGCGGAGATACTTTCGTAGATACAGATGTTGTTCTATTAGGATACTTCGCAAGAGCTGAATTCTCTTATTTAAACAAATATAGATTATCAGCAAACTTCAGAAGAGATGGAACTTCAAGATTTAGTCAAGACAACCAGTTTGGTAACTTCTACGGAGCTGCAGCTGCTTGGCAGATTAACGAAGAGGACTTCTTAAAGGATAGCGAAGTAATCTCTACTTTAAAATTAAGAGCGAGTTACGGATTAAACGGACAGCAAGAAATTGGCGCAGGTGCTATCTTCTTAAACAGATTCCGTTTTGGTAACCCTAACTCACAATATATTCTTGGAGGACAAGTTGTTAACCCAGCTGTACCTCAAGAATTGAACCCAGATTTGAAATGGGAAGAGACTTCTACTTTAGAAGTTGGTATCGACTACGGTTTATTTGATGATAGAATTACAGGTAGTATTAGTGCCTATAGAAAAGATTCTAACGATCTTTTATTCGACGCTCCAGTAGCAGAGGGAACTAACTTTACCAACTCTATCGTTCAAAACGTTGGTAACCTGCAGACAGACGGTTTAGAATTTACTATTAATGCTGATATTATTGATACAGAAGACATGAACTGGAGTGTTAACTTCAACGGTTCTTTCATCGATCGTACAATGAAAAACCTTCCATTAGGACAGGATATCAGAACAGGTGGTACTGCCGGAGGTACGGGTAACACTATTCAATTATTACGTGAGGGTGCTGCACCTTTCTCTTTCCACGTTTTCAAGCAATTATATGACACTGCTGGAAACCCAATCGAAGGAGCTTATGCAGACCTTGATGGAAACGGAATCATCAATGATGATGATCGTTATTTGAAAGAAAATCCAGATGCAGATGCAACTTTAGGTTTCCAATCTAGCTTTAATTATAAAGGATTCGATTTTGCATTCAACTTAAGAGCAAGTCTTGGTAACTACGTATATAACAACGTAAACTCTTCTAATGCTCAATTAGAGTTATTACAAGACAACGCGGTGTTAGGAAATGTTCCTTATTCTGTGTTAAATACAGGATTCTTAAGAACATCTGACGTAATTAATTCCGATATTTATATCGAAGAAGCTTCTTTCCTAAGAATGGACAACATTACTTTAGGTTATACTTTAGATGAGCCATTCAAAGGATTCAAGAGCATTCGTTTTTGGACAGGAGTTCAGAACGTGTTTGTAATTACTAACTATACAGGACTAGATCCTGAAGTGTTTGGAGGTATTGATAATAATATTTACCCGAGACCAAGAACTATCTTGTTCGGTGCTAACATTAAACTATAAGTAAAGAATGAAAACGAATTATTTCAATTTAAAGGCAATTTTTGCTGCCTTTCTATTAATCACAGTGTTTGCATCTTGTGAAGATGATTTAAACATTACGCCAGAGGATAATCAAGACACCTTGGCTGAGGACTTATTCGCTAATGAAGAAGGATACTTACAAGCTTTAACAGCAGTTTATTCAAACTTAGCGTTGACGGGAACAGACGGAGCTGGATCATCGAATATTGATGGACTTGACGCCGGTACTTCTCAATATGGAAGGGTTCTTTTATACATGCAGACCTTATCTGCTGACCAGATGATCTGGTCGTATGAGAATGACCCAGGAACTAGAGAGATTCAGAGAAACATTTGGACTTCTCAGAATCCTATCTTTTTAGGAATGTGGGGACGTGCTCACGTATCTATTGCATTTGCGAACAACTTCTTAAGAGAAACAACAGATGCTAAATTAGACGAGAGAGGCGTATCTGCAGGTACAAGAGCTGCAATTGTAAACTATAGAGCTGAGGCTCGCTTGTTACGTGCAATGTCTTACTACCACTTAATGGATCTATTTGGAAAAGCAAACTTCGTAACAGAAGATAGCGCGATCAACTCGATCCCAGAAGTATATGACAGAGCTCAATTGTTCACATTCATTGAGTCTGAACTATTGGCAATCGACGGAGATCTTGTTGCTCCTAGAGGAAATGCTTATGGTAGAGCAGACAAAGCAGTAGCTTGGATGATCTTATCTAAAATGTACTTAAATGCTGAAGTTTATACAGGATCTCCTATGTATACAGAAGCATTGACTCAAATCAATAAAGTGATTGGTGGAGGATATACGCTTGCAACAAACTACTTGCACAATTTCATGGCAGACAACGATGTGAACTCTGCAACCAATGAAATTATCTTCCCATTGATCTCAGATGGTTTATTCACTCAAAACTTCGGACCTACAACTGTAATGATCAATGGATCTGTTGGAAGTTTAGAAGTTAACGGTGCCGAAGTTGGTGTTGGTGCTGGTGGATGGGGTGGTGCTCTTCGTGTAAGAAGACAATTCGCAGAATTGTTTGACGGAGGTCAGTTCGCAACAGACACTAGAAACACTTTGATCTCTTCTGGAAGACCTATTGATATCTTAGATATTTCAGACAGAGATTCAGGATATATCATTCAAAAGTATTCTAACGCAACTTCTACTGGAGGTTTCGGTGTAGATCAAACTTTTGTAGACACTGATTTCCCGTTATTCAGATTAGCAGATGCTTACTTAATGTATGCTGAAGCCGTTGTAAGAGGTGGATCAGGTGGTGATATCAACACTGCTGTTGGATATATCCAAGCATTAAGAACCAGAGCTAACAATCCAAATATTATTAGCGCAGGAGACCTTACTTTAGACTTCATCTTAGATGAAAGATCAAGAGAATTACACTGGGAATCTCACCGTAGACAAGATCTAATCCGTTTTGGTAGATATGTTGGTGGATCTTACAACTGGGCATGGAAAGGTAACGGAACAAATGGAATCGCGATTCCATTACATTTCGATGTATACCCTATTCCAGCTGCTAGTTTGGCGTCTAACCCTAACCTGACTCAAAACGCAGGTTACTAAAAACATGAAAACAATGAAAAATATCAATAGAATATTATCAAGTGCATTGTTAGTACTCGCTTTAGTACTATTCAATTCTTGTGAGGATGATACTGAACTTTTCACTATTGCGAGCTCCCCTACTGCTCCAGTGTTGGCAGATCTATCTATCACACAAATCACACTTGATGCTGTAAATGTGAACAACCCTGCGATGACCTTAAACTGGACACCAGCAGACTATGGGCAACAAGCATCAGTGAATTATGCGATCCAATTTTCTAGCGATGCTGAATTTACCAACCCGGTGACTTCTACATCTGTAACTGGAAATAACACAGCGACCTTAAATGTAAATGAGTTAAACTCTGCTGCAGGTAATGCTGGTTTGAATCCTTTTGTATGGACTACTTTATATGCTAGAGTGGTTTCGACTTTAGGTACTCAAGCAAGTACTCCATTAAGCTCGAATGTGATCAACTTTCAAGTATATCCATTCTTTAACTATCCGTTTGACGACTATTACTTAGTAGGAGACGGAACAGCTCCAGGATGGAACAACAATAGCAATAACCCAGCTATTTACAGAGATCCTAACAACTCGAACGTATTTAACTTTACTGGTTTCTTTGCAGCTGGTCACTTTAAATTACTTGAGGTAAAAGGTTTATGGCAACCACAATGGGGAACCAATGATGGTAGTTCAATTGAAGTAAATGACGGAACAGGATCAGATCCTGAAAGATTCCCAACCGCAGGTGGTGCTGGTATCACCTCAGCAGGTATGTATACTTTCACGATCGATTTCGGAACAAATTCTTATTCATTTGCTCCTTATACAGATCCTGCAGTTTTAACTACTGCTAGTTTAACTCTTCAAGGATCTGCTGTAGCAGCAGCGACTCCAATGACGCAATCAGGATTCGATTCGAATATCTACTATGTGAATTCGATTAGATTGACGCCAGGTTCTGTAGAGTTTATGACAGATTCTTCTGTAGCTTGGGGAAGTACAACAGAATTCTCAGGTGTAGCTACCGCAAACGGTGGAAGCATCAACGTTCCTGTTGAAGATGATTATGATGTTTGGTTCAATGCATTGACTGGACAGTATATTATGATACCGTTGAACCTTTAATGAACGATAAACTAATTACGAAATGAAATATTTAAAGAAATTAAGTTTTGTCTTCTTAGCATTAACTCTAATCTTCGGAGCTTGTGAGGATGACGAATTTTTGACCATAACACCACCAGAGGCGGTATTTAAATTACAGCAGCCTGGTATCAGCAATGTCTTCTTAAACTTTAGTTTACCAGACAACCCTGCTTTGACCTTAACATGGAATGACGATGTAACAGGATCTAACTCTTACACCGTAGAAATGTCTCTAGAAGATACTTTCGCAACTCCTGTAACTTTAGGAACTTCAGACTCTAACTCATTCTCTATTTCTGTTTCAGATTTAAATGAGAAGATCAGAAGTGCCGGAGCAAATAACTTTGTGGATGTAGCAATGTATGTTCGTGTAACTACTGGTTCTAACACATCTAACACTGTTCTTTATTTAGTAACTACTTATCCTATGAATGCTCCAGAATTTACGAGCATTGCAGATGGAGATGCATTTGTATTGTCTTTGAACAATAACGCTCTAGAAGCTGTAAATGTAATGTGGAGTGATCCAGTATTGGATTCTTCTTTAGGAGTGGATGTGACTTATTACCTAGAAGCAGGTACCGCAGGTGCTGATTTTGCAACTGTAATTGATGCAGGAAATGTGGTAAATGGTAATTCTATTTCTCTTACAAATGCTCAATTAAATGCAGCAGCGATCAATTCAGGAATTCCTGTAGATACAGCTGGTGATGTTGATATGAGAGTTCGTTCTGTGATCACAGATACAAACACTGGAGCAGTTTTAGAAAGAATCTCTGCGACTGTAACGATCAATGTAACTACTTATTTAACTGTATTAGATCTTTCTACTACTTGGGGAATCGTAGGTTCTGCGGCAAATAACTGGGGAGCAACTCCGGATCTACCTTTCTGGGAAACTGGGACTCCTGGTGTATTGGCGGCCTATGTGAACCTTACAACTGGTGAGATCAAGTTTAGAGAGAACAACGATTGGGCAAATAACTATGGTGATAATGGTGCTGATGGTACTATAGAATCTAACGGTGCGAATATCGCTGTTACTGCAGGTGACTATAAAGTTACTTTAGACTTTAACAATAAC
>CAZDKB010000048.1:0-6470 GCA_964505885.1 uncultured Flavobacterium sp. | reverse complement strand
AGCCATTCTCATTAGGAATTGTAGGTTCTGGTTATAACAACTGGGGAGCAACTCCTGACTTTATGTTACAATACGATCAGTATTCAGATGTATTTAGAGGAATCGTTACTTTATTAGACGGTGAGATCAAATTCAGAATGAATAACGATTGGGGCACAAACTGGGGTGATGACGGTGCAAATGGTACTATGGAATTAAATGGTGCTAACATCGCTTCTACTGCAGGTATCTATATCGTAACTGTAGATCTAAACAACTTAGAATATACACTAGAGCAGATTCCTTCTGTTTGGGGTGTTGTAGGATCTGGTTATAATAACTGGGGAGCAACTCCAGATGGGGCCTTTACTAGAGATTGGTCAAGACCTTTTGATGAAATCTGGATCGTAGAAGGAATTACCCTTCTTGATGGAGAAATTAAGTTTAGAGCCAATAACGATTGGGGAGTAAACTATGGAGATAACGGTGGAGACGGAACTCTAGAATTAAATGGTGCGAATATTCCATCTACGGCTGGAACATACAATATCCAACTAGATTTCTCTGACCCAGCGAACCCAACTTGGTCTTATTACTAGACCTATTTGAAATAATAAAAAAGGCTGATGCATATCGGCCTTTTTTTTCCTCAAAATTCAAAAAATGAAAAAAAAATTACTATTACTCTTCTTATTTGTAGGGCTTGTAGGTGCTGCTCAGCAACAGACAGTAACCTATAGTGTTAGTCCTTCCCCTTTTGAAGAAGATGAAAGTGTAACTCTCTCTTTTGACGGAACAAGCATAAATGAGGCTCTTTGGGGAGTTACAGACAATGCTCTTTATTTATGGTCGTGGTCTTATGATCTAAATGACGCAAATCAACAAGATTGTCCTACTAACGGATCTTGGACCAACTCTGATGAAGCCAATAGGCTCACATATGATGGTGGAACAGATACTTATTCTATTACTTTTGTTCCACAAACCTTCTATGCTAGAACAGGTATAGGTAGAATAGGATTCTTGATAAAAGCCAAAGATGGTTCTGGGGATAAAAAATCTCAAGATATCTTGGTAGAAGTTGGTGCTTTTGAACTTAGCTTAACTTCACCTACTGATGATCCATTGATTATTACTTCTGGATCTACAGTAAATATTACTGCGACAACCACACAGAATGCAGATTTCACCTTAAAAGGAAACGGTGCAACTGTGGATACTCAGAACGGAATTATGAACTATTCCTTCTCTCCTACTGTGAATGCTACAACCAGCTATGTACTGGAGGCCAACAATGGTTCTGTGACACTTTCTGAAAGTTTTCAAGTGATCGTTTCACCTACGGTTGTATCCGAGGCTATTCCAACAGGAATTGTAGAAGGTGTTAATTATGATGATACAGACAATACAAAAGTTACCTTGGCCGTAAAACTTCCCAATAAAGATTATGTCTATGTAGCGGGAAGCTTTAATAACTATGAGTTTAATGACAGCTATGTCATGAAACAAGACACTTTCGATACAGATCTATATTGGATTGAGATCACAGGGTTAACACCAGGTCAGTTCTACACCTATCAATATTGGATCGTAGACGAATCACCGATTGCGAATTCACCTGCCATTGTAAAAACGGCAGACCCGTATTCACCGATTGTTTTATCTCCTTTTGATGATGGAGGAATTACAAACTATCCTAACATACCTACCTACCCTTCGGGTCAGGAAAGAGAAGTAACTCTCATCCAGCCAGGAGCAACACCTTATAACTGGGTAGTAGACAACTTTGATAAGCCAAAAAAGGAAGATCTTGTGGTTTATGAAGTTTTGGTACGTGATTTTGATGCGGATAGAAGCTATCAAAATTTAATCGATAGAATTGATTATTTCAAAAACTTAAATATCAATGCGATTCACCTTATGCCCATCATGGAATTTGATGGCAATGAAACTTGGGGTTATAATACGGCATATCATTATGCTTTAGACAAGTTCTATGGTACACCAGAGAAATTCAAAGAGTTTGTAGACCTATGTCACCAAAACGGAATTGCAGTCATTCTTGATGTTGCATTTAACCATGCGACAGGAAGAAATCCATTGGTAAGAATGTGGATGGATGATGCTGATGACGACGGATGGGGAGGCCCTTCTAGTGAGAACCCATACTTCAATACACAACCTCAACACGATTACAATGTATTCAACGACTTTAATCACCAGAGTTTATTGACTCAGAATTATACAAAAAGAGTGGTTGAGCATTGGATCACAGAATATAAGATCGATGGATTCCGTTGGGATCTAACCAAAGGTTTTACGCAGAACTGTGGACCTGGTTCTAATGCAGGTTGTACAGATCAATACCAACAAGACCGTGTGGATGTTCTGCAAGATTATGCAGATTATTCTTGGAGTTTAGACGATACGCATTATGTGATCTTCGAGCACTTGGGCTCTGACAGTGAAGAACAACAATGGGCCAATTACCGCTTAACCGATGCTACTCCAAAAGGAATTATGATGTGGGGTAAAATGACCAATGAATACAAGGATTTCTTATTAGGATTCTCTTCGAGTATTTCAAGAGCTACACATCAAAGTAGAGGATTTACAGAACCTCGTCTGATGATGTATCCAGAGAGTCATGATGAAGAACGAATTATGTATGAGGCAGCTAATTTTGGTAACACTTCAAACTCTTCTCATAATGTAAGAAACCTTGACGTGGCCTTAAAAAGAATGGCCTCTATTGGGGCAGTGAGTTTAACGATTCCAGGACCAAAAATGATCTGGCATTTCGCTTCTTTAGGAATGGATGATTCCATTTGGACCTGCAGCAACGGTGATGTTCAAGTTGGAAATGACGGATGTAAATTAGCTACAAAACCTCAACCACAATGGACGGAAAACTGGTTAGCAGATTCGGACAGATCTGGAGTTTACAACAGCTGGTCACGCTTGATAGATCTTAAGATCAATGAAGATGTCTTTGAGGGTGACTTCGTTTTAGAAGGAGATTCTCAAAATATGAGATTGTTCATTTTTGATGTGAGTTTACCAAGCAGTTCCCTTAAAAATGTTGTAATCTTAGCCAATTTTAATGTTACAGATCAAAACATCAATCCAAACTTTCCATCTATTGGAACTTGGTACAACTTAATGGATAATAGTACAATTAATGTGGTTAACGCATCTACTCCAATTTCTGTTCCCGCAGGAGAATTTAGAATTTTTGGAAATGTTTCTGTGCCATTATCAACAGAGGATCCAATTGCACTTGACAAGGCTGCAATATTTCCTAATCCCGCAAATCATAGCTTCCAGATAAATAAAAGAACTTCTCAAGTCACTGTATTTGATGTACTTGGGAAAGAAGTTGCGAAGTTTAATGGAGACTTTCAAAAGAACCACAACTTCTCGATAGCATCTCTAAATTCTGGTATCTATCTAGTGAGAATTAAAAGTTCGGATGGTATAACCGTCCAAAGATTAATTAAACAATAGTTTTTTTTCTCAATTAATCTGAAAACGTCTGGTCTTTTTGATCAGGCGTTTTTTTAGTTTCAGAAAGTTTTGTTTTCGTTAAAATTCAAACGGTTTAATACTATATAATGGTTTCTAATTTCATTATTACCAAGCATTTAGAATCATATTTTTTCTCAAATAGCTTTTATATACTTGTAAATAAGAGCCTCATCCCCTATCTTTGACGGATATGTACAAATCGGGTAAAATAAATACGTATGAAAAGTCAAGTCAAAAGTCATGGATAAAATGGTCTAGTTCTCCCTAATTTACAAGGAATTAGACGGCTTCTTTTTTTCTCAACTTTCTTAGTTCTCCTATTTTCAGCAACAGCTGACATCAACGCACAGACTATTCCTGGATCAGGAAGTTCTGCGGCAACCTGTAACGATTGTGTTCCAACAGGGTGGATTGATAATGGAGGTACTCCTGATATTTCTGATAGAAATAATGGTTCTGCCAATGTGAACCCTGGAGGTACCTTAGGGGTTGGAGCAACTTGGGTAAGTGGCCCACTTCCACTTCCTCCCTCTGGAGATGTACGCTGGATTACACTTCGTGATGTAGGTCCAGACTTCCCGGAAGAATCAATTTCCACTACTATGAGTGGACTAGTTGATGGTCAATTGTATATTTTAAAATTGAGCACAATGACCTCTTTAAGTAACCAAGATGGTTCTGGTGGTGCCTTTTATGCAGGTACGTACATGGACCAATTTGATTATGAAGTAGATGGTAATCCAAGACAATCTCTTACTATTTTGACACAAGAATCTTGGAGTCAGAATTCATTCGTATTTGTGGCAAATACTGGAGGAACTGGTCAGTCAATCGTAACTTTTTATCCTAGACAAGACGGTGGATACGGAAATAGCGGTCAATCTTCTGAGCTTTTAGAAGTTGTAAACCTATCTGTAGATGGAGTAAATGCCTTACAGGTTTTAGACACCGACGGTGATGGTATTCCGGACTCTGTAGATATTGATGATGATAATGATGGTATTTTGGATACTGAAGAATATGGAATTGTTGCAAATCCAAATGACGATGATGACGGTGATTTGATTCCAAACTATTTAGATACAGATTTTGCAGGTCCAGATGCCGATGGTAATGGTATTCCTGATGCCTATGATTTTGATGGTGACGGTGTTCCAAACCACTTGGATCTTGATTCTGACAACGATGGTATTCTAGATAATAGAGAATTTCAAACATCAGCAGGATATACAGCACCATCTGGTTCAGTAGGAGCGAATGGATACTACGATATTTATGAGACTTCAATAGACAGTGGGACCCCATTGAATACACCAGTGAATACAGATGGTACCTTTGGAGATGATTATTTGGATATTGATTCTGATAATGATGGTATTCCAGATAACGTAGAAGCTCAATCTACTTTAGGATATGTTACTCCTACAGGAGATGTTGGTGAAAATGGATTAGACTCTGCCTATGAAAATGTAGATACCTATTCTGCAGCTAGTATAACACCTGTAAATACAGATCTTACCGATGAACCGGATTATAGAGATACAGATGCTGATAACGACGGAACTACCGATATCAATGAAAATGGTGAAGGAAACGTATTAAGTGGATCCGATACCGATGGCGATGGATTAGATAATAATTTTGATGCGGATAACGTCAATTATGATGTGAATGATAACATTAACACTCCACAGTCTGACTTACCAGATATTGACGGTGATGTTTCTACCGGTGGTGATGTAGATTATAGAGATGATGTAACAGGTTTGGATTCAGACGGAGATGGAATCCCCGATACAGTAGATATTGATGATGATAATGACGGTATTTTAGACAGTAATGAATGTACGGAACAACAAACCGCAGATACCTTTGTTACAACAATTACATTAGACCAAGGAGTAGGTAACCAAGGTAATATTATTGGTGATACACCAACTACTGCAGCAAGATTTAATAATATAAATGATGTATTAGGGGTTGGTTTTGCCAGTGTCATTCCGTCGGGAACCACTGTTAGTATTAGATTAGATAAAACAAATGCTAACAATAAAGTGATTAGAATTGAGCAAGCAGATGCCAGTGGAGCTGCATTAGCAAACAACAATGAATTGTTGATTACCGCTACTCAGACAATTACAGAATATGACTATACCTTAACCACAGATACTCAATATTTAAGAATCAGCATGCAAACAGAACAAGGTAATGGTCGTGCAGATGTATACCGTATAACTGTTCCTGGAGCAACTCAATGTGTCGATTTTGATACAGATGGTGATGGAATTGTAAATAGATTAGATATAGATTCTGATAACGATGGTATTGTAGATAATTACGAGGCACAATCTACATCTGGTTATGTGGCTAAAACGGGATTGGATGACGATGGTGACGGTTTGGATAACGCCTATGATGATACCCCTAGCGGTGGTGAAGCAGGATCTGACGGGATCAACCCAACAGAGTGGATCAACACCGATGGAGGATTGACAAATTCAGATACTATTCCAGATTATTTGGATATAGATTCTGATAATGATGGAATCCCCGACAATATTGAAGCCCAAAGTTCAACAGGCTATATGGCTCCTAATGGAGTTCCTGGAGCTAACGGTTTAGATTCTGCTTATGATTTCAATGACTCATTCTCTAATACTGGTTTGTCTACAACTCTAATCAATACCGATGGGGATGCAGAACCAGATTATAGAGATACTGATTCCGATGGTGATGGCACCGATGACGATTCGGAAGGACTTACGGGAACTCCGACTTTCTCTGGAACAGATACTGATGGAGACGGGTTAGATGATGCCTTTGAAAATGGATCTAACAATGATGGGTTCATCGTAAATGATGGAAATTCAAATCCTTCTGCTTCAGGATTCATAGATGTGGATGCGGATGTAAATACAGGAGGTGACCTTGATTATAGAGATACTCTTGTGGGGCAAGATACC
>CAZDKB010000047.1:12348-18373 GCA_964505885.1 uncultured Flavobacterium sp. | reverse complement strand
GAACATTTAGGAGTTGTAGAAACCAGAAGACATTATACCAACTATTTTAAAGGAATACCACACTTCAAAGAATACAGATTAAAAATGGTGACTTCAGATGACCCAAAAGATGTATTCGCTGCTTTTGACGAAGTAGAAGCCAAGTTTGGCAATACCATGATTCCAGAAATCGGGTAGTCTTTTATTTCCTTGCAATACTTTCTAGAGCTTTCTTCATTTCATCAAGGACTACATTCTCTTTATAGACCATCCTGACCTCAACAACACCGTTTTCCACAGGGAAATAGAAGTGGTTTATTTTATAATCATCACCATTCGAGGTTGATATTAATTTAAGTTCGGTTTGAATCCCTTTTCCCAAGTTGCCTTTGAAGCTTTTCACGAAATTTTGAGACACCTTGTATCCAGGTTTGTAAAATACTCTCTCTTCTTGTAAAACATATTTTGTGATCGTTCTATCCGGATCGAAACTCTTAAACCATGCCAACCATAGATATTGACTTTGATCAATTTTCCCTTTTTTATCTAAAGGACTATGGCGAATCTGTTCTTTAGTATTTGGCTCTAGATAACTCTTCCATAATTTGGGGATTTTTACGGACAAATGCTCAGTTTCATATAGATTATACTCTTCAAACTCTGTGATCTTAGCATTTCTCTTTTCAATTGTACTTAGTTTCTTTGGGGTACTGCAAGAAAATAATGTAATCAACAATACAAGTAGCATCGTAAATAACTTCGAGTGTTTACGCATTGTCTAAAAAAGTAATTGAAATTCTATTACTCGCAATCTTCGCTGCTGCAAATCCTAAAACCGTAATGGTAGCTATCACAATCAGTAAATTGGAAAACTGTAATTCGACAGGATATGGAATATTAGCCGTGATCATAAACCATTCGAAAGTTTGCTGAATCCAAACTAAAATTACTGCCAAGCTCAGACCCACTGCCATTCCGACTACTGTAAGAAGAAATCCTTGCAATACAAAAATTCTTTTCACTTCTCGTAAGGTCGCACCAAGGTTTATTAATGTCTTTAAATTCTTTTTCTTATCGATGATCATCATAATGATCGCACCGATCACATTAAACATCGCGATGATCATGATCAAAGTAAAAATGAGATAAGAAATAAAATTCTCTGAATTAATCACCTTAAAGAAAAGCTCATTCAGCTGTGCTTTGGTCTGTACTTTAAACTCGGAACCTAACTTCAACTGAAGGTTTTCTGCAAATTCATCAGGATCAACATCATCACTAATCTTTATCTCAATACCACTAAATTGATCTGGAGTATAATCCAGTAGTTGCTGAGCTTGACTATTGACTACATACACATATTTGTTCTGAAACTCTTCGGTTCCCGTATACAATCCCATCACTTGAGTTTCTATACTTCTTGTGCTATTTGGTGTAATGAGCCCGGTTCCTGTTTTAGGTACTACGATTTCAAGATTACTCCCGTAATTGGCAATTCCCATCGACAATTTAAAGGCTAAACTGTTTCCAATTACAGCAGTTCGTGGAAAATCCGGACTCAGCCAAGTCCCTACTTTAATTGCAGAGTCCAATTGAACTACGCTGATGTAATTATAATCTACACCTTTTACATAGGCAATCTGTTGTTTATCTCCATTCTTCAAAAATACTCTCTCCTCGATCACCGGAGAAAAAGCAATGACATCTTTATTTGAATTAAGCTCTTCGCGAATGGTCTCTGTAAAAAGAAAACTTTTGCCTTTCACAGGACTTATTTTAATATCTGGGTCTGAAGTTGAAAGAAGGGAATCATTAAAGGTTCTCAATCCTGAAAAGCCAGATAAAATAATGAACAAGGCTGCTGTTCCTACTATCACACCCAAAGAAGCAATAATAGTAATAATGTTGATGGCATTATTACTGCTTTTCGCAAATAAGTAGCGCTTTGCTATGTAAAAAGGGAAATTCAATACATTAATATATCAATGAGTAAATATACCAATGTAAATCGACCTAAATGACTAGTTGAAAGTTAAAAATGTTGAAAAGAAGACCTTTGAGCTAAAGTAAAAATCTATCTCTTTTGTCTTCTTGGAAGAATGTCTGGATTGTCGATCGGATTATCGTCATCTCCTCTCAAAGATTTATCAATCTCTTCTATATAATCCAATGAATCATCTCCAAAGAATAGTAGCTCTGGCATCCTTCTTAATTGATTTCTGGTTCTTTGAGCAAGTTCATGTCTGATCAAAGGGGCATTGCTTTTGATCGCTTCAACAATCTCATCTCTTTTACCCGAAGGAAAAATACTGACATAGACCTTAGCAACTCCTAAATCTGGAGTCACCGAAACCTTAGATACAGAAATAATTACTCCTTGCATTCCGCCTTGAGCGTCTTTCTGAAGTACATCAACCAAATCTTTTTGAAGTACACTTGCTATTTTTCTCTGTCTATTGCTTTCTTCCATGCCACAAAATTACACAATATCTTATACATGGATTGGTTGATCCTCAGATAATTCAACTAAGATCCTTGTTAGTCCTTTGTAACTGAATTTTAGCCTTAGCGATAACAAGTAAGCAATTCATATCAGTATTTACCTTCATAGCTTATTTATAAGAATAATTTAGTGGAAAATCTGCAACTCAATAGGGGTTTTTCCTGTGTAATAATATGCATGAAAAAACTCCTTTTTTGAGTCGATTAATCGTATCTTTAATTCATGGAAAAAATTGAACATATAGGAATCGCTGTTAAGGATCTGAACAAGTCCAATGAGTTATTTGCTAAGCTTTTTGGAGAGCCATATTATAAAATAGAAGAAGTGGCTAGTGAAGGGGTAAAAACATCATTTTTTAAATCTGGTCCGAATAAAATAGAATTACTCGAAGGAACAAACCCCAATAGTCCGATTAGTAAATTCATAGAAAAAAAAGGGGAAGGTATCCATCATATAGCTTTTGCTGTAGATGATATCATCAGTGAAATCCAGAGATTAAAATCTGAAGGATTTATTGTTTTGAACGAAACTCCAAAAAAAGGGGCAGATAATAAGTTGGTCGCTTTTTTACATCCAAAATCATCAAATGGAGTCCTAGTAGAACTTTGTCAGGACATTGAGTAATTTTTAACATGTCCTTTACTTCATATTTGTATCTTGCAACCTAATGTCAAATCAACCTGATGTCATCAAAATTTGATACTTATCAAAAAAGACGCCTACGATCCTCGTATGTATCCGTTGTAATTAGCATCACCTTAGTGCTTTTTATGGTGGGAGTTCTTGGTTTGGTCCTTTTGAAATCAGGAAGTGTTACTAATCAATTAAAAGAAGAAATTGCAGTTACACTTTTCTTGAAAGACGAAGTAACGAAACAGCAAATCGAAACCTTAAAGAGCTCTTTGGAAAAAGAGGAATTTTCGAGGCAGGTGGTTTTCACTTCAAAGGAAGATGCTGCTAAATTATATAGTGAAGATCTTGGTGAAGATTTTGTTTCTTATTTAGGAACCAATCCATTAAAGAACAGTATCGATATCTATTTAAAAGCAGATTTTGTAGCACCCGATCAAGTAAAGAAGATCTCAGATCGATTTTCGGAAAATGCATTTGTATTTGAAGCATCCTATGACAGTCTATTGGTAACATCTTTGACCACAAATATTCAAAGGATCAGTTTTTGGTTACTGGTGATCTGTGCTTTTTTTGCTTTGATTGCCATACTACTTATCAACAGCTCAATACGATTATCTATATACTCCAAGCGATTTAATATCAAAACCATGCAGATGGTGGGGGCAACCAAAAGCTTTATTCGTAAACCATTTATATGGAACAGTATACGATTAGGACTGATAGCTGCGTTATTAGCTTTGATCGCATTGGCTACAACCGTATATTTTGTAGACGAAAAGATCAGTTCATTAGAATTGATAAAGGATTATACAACATTAAGCTATGTTGGAACTGGTGTTGTATTGATGGCCTTTTTAATTACCTGGCTGAGTACTTTTTTTGCTACTCAGCGTTTTCTAAATTTGCAAACAGACGAATTATATTACTAACATGAGCAAAGACACTAAAAATTCGAAACCTCAATTCCTTTTTGGAAAGAAAAATTACATTTTCATGTTTATTGGATTAGCATGTATTGCTCTGGGATTTGCACTGATGGCAGGAGGAAGTAGTGACAGCCCTGATGTATGGAATGAAGCGATTAATAATTTTCAAAGGATTCGTTTAGCTCCTACCTTGGTAATCGTAGGATTAGGAATAGAGGTATACGCAATTTTACTAAACCCTAACAAGACGAAATGAATTGGTTAGAAGCGATAGTTCTGGGAGTTATCCAAGGTTTAACCGAGTTTTTACCGGTTTCTTCGAGTGGACATTTAGAATTGGCAAAAGCCATTTTAGGTGATAATTCTGTTCCTAAGGAAAGTCTTGCCTTCACTGTAGTCTTGCACTTCGCAACTGCCTTAAGCACACTGGTTATTTTTAGAAAAGAAGTTCTTCAGATCTTTAAAGGTTTGTTCCAATTTAAGTGGAACGACGAAACAAAGTTTTCTCTCAATATTATTGTTTCAATGATACCAGCGGCTTTTATTGGAGTCTATTTTGATGAAGTTCTAGAATCACTTTTTAGTCAGCAGATCCTTTTAGTTGGGTTTATGTTATTTATCACTGCACTACTTCTTTTACTTGCAGATAGAGCTAAAGATACCACGAAGAATGTTTCTTTTTTTAATGCAATTATCATAGGTATTTCTCAAGCTATTGCAGTACTGCCAGGTATCTCAAGATCTGGAGCAACCATATCTACTTCGGTTCTATTGGGAATTGATAGAACCAAGGCTGCGCGCTTTTCATTTTTAATGGTTGTGCCATTGATTATCGGTAAAATGGTTAAAGATGTAGCCAGCGGAGAACTTGAGCTTAATTCATCAGAAACCCTTCCTTTAGTGGTTGGTTTCTTGGCAGCCTTTATCTCAGGGCTTTTAGCTTGTAAATGGATGATCGCTCTTGTGAAAAAAAGCAAGCTTAGTTACTTCTCATTATACTGTGCCGTTGTAGGTGCAATTGCTATTATCTATACATTGATCTAATGTTTGCAGATGATTATCTGAATGGAAAAGTCTTGTTGATAGACAAGCCTTTAGAATGGACCTCCTTTCAAGCAGTAAATAAAATTCGCTGGCACATCAAGAAAAAATTTGGACTGAAAAAAATTAAGGTAGGGCATGCTGGAACTTTAGATCCTTTGGCAACAGGTCTATTGATACTATGTGTGGGAAAACAAACAAAAAACATCTCTATATATCAGGGGCAGATCAAAGAGTATACGGGAACTTTTACATTAGGAGCTACTACTCCTAGTTACGATCTTGAGACAGAGATTGATGAAGAATTTCCTACGGATCACATTACTGAAGTTCTGTTAAACGAAACCACTCGAGCATTTCTTGGTGAGATTGATCAAAAACCACCCATTTTTTCGGCAATCAAAAAAGATGGTAAAAGATTATATGAGATCGCAAGGAAAGGTCAAACTACAGAGATCCAGTCTAGAAAAGTGAAGATTTCAGAGTTTGAGATCACAAAAATAGATCTTCCAAAAGTAGAGTTTAGAGTTGTTTGTAGTAAAGGAACTTATATCAGATCCTTAGCACATGACTTCGGACAGGCCTTAAATTCTGGTGCACATCTTTCAACCTTGCGCAGAACAAAAATTGGAGATTTCTCAGTGTCAGACGCCTTATCTATCGATGAGTTCATCTCTAAATTAGATTCAGAATAATCTCTTTTTAGAATTCTACAAATTCCCCCAAGAGTTTATCACTTTCACCACAATTCTCTGAATTTGTTATACAGTCCAAATCGCTCGCAGAGATCAATCTGAGAGTAGCAATAGAATCTTTAGGCATTAACTGAAGAGCATCTCTGTAACTACTTGCTGCTTCATGATAATTTCCATCAGACAATGATTGGTCTCCAGTTAAAATCAAATCATGATAGTGTTCCAGTCTTGATTCCGGACTCATATTT
>CAZDKB010000047.1:0-12338 GCA_964505885.1 uncultured Flavobacterium sp. | reverse complement strand
GTGTATCTTCTTTAGAGGTAGAGATAACTGCATACAATGCAAAGCTCACCAAAAGAACAGTCGTTATTCCTACAAATTTCAAGTAGGATCGAGTTCTTTTCTTGGATCTTTGACTTTGATGATAAAATCCTTTCATTTCTGGTTTTGTCGATTGTTCTTTCATAATTTGGCTGTATTGCTGTATACCATTGAGAGGACAAAGATACGTTTTTGTAACACTAAAAATATTCTAAGTACTTCTATTTTAACGACTTATTAACTTATGACAGGTTTATAGAAACCGATTATACCAACTTTCTGTAATTGGGATTTCCCAATAATTCTCAAGTTCTTCTTTTGTCTGAATGAGGTTATCAAAGACAATCGTCTTATCGGAAACCGATTTATTCTTGAGTAACTTTTTAAATTCTTTGACCTCTTTGTATTGAACAAATTCACCTTGTTTAAAACAAACATTCATACGATCTAAAAGTTCAATCTCGTATTCGGTTTGCATGGTTAAGATAAATCCAACCACTTCATCTAGATCTTGATGGTTTAAAACAGAATCATGCTCTGCCAATATCACAACAAATCTGTCATGTAAAAATCGGTACGAGGCTTTGAAATTAGGATCCTTAATTTTCCAATTAGAAATGAATTTCTTGATCTTATCTTCCACTTCAACCAATTCATTTTTATAGAATTTCCTACTCGACGGATACACCCAAGTTTTGGCTATTTCAGAAAGTGATTCATAGAGTACTAACATATGGCAAAAGTATGTGATTTTTCTTTGGCTTGTCCATAAAAAAACCCTCGAACATCTGTTCAAGGGTAGAATATTTTACTAATTTAAAGCATCTCTATAATAACTTCAAGAGATCCTCTTGAGTATTGAGTCCTTTGTCTTTATTATACCAAACTTGTAAGTCTTTCTTAAAGTCGGCATCCAATTGACCGTGCTTTTCTTTGTAATCTGCAACCATCTGAGTTGGAACAGAGGGTCTTGGACCCCAAGAATCGATCACATCATTGTTCTGATTTAAGGCTACTAATTTGGGAATGGATTTCCCTCCGTTGGTCAAGAACTCGTTCATTAGTTCTTCATTCTCATCCCTCAAAACAATCTTCAAATTAATATTGTCACTTTCGTCTGCAATCTTATTGATGATCGGTAATGTTTGAGCTGCATCGCCACACCAACCTTCAGTAAGTACCAACCAAGTAACCGGTTCTTTTAGATCTTTGGCTTTTGCGATGGTTTCTTCTGAGAGATGGATTGTTTTGTCTAATCTTTTCATTCTTCTCTCATTCAACTGACTATAGTTTAATAAGGACTCTGATTGCACTGGACCTGTAGATTTCCCTTCGGCCAACAAGTCACTCACTAATTTTCTGTATTCGGTATATGAAATACTTCTTTCTAAGCTGTTTTCAATTATTTCTTTCATAATAGTAATCTCCTTTCAGTAATGTAGACGTAAACAAATGATAAAACTTACACCGTCTCTGGTGTTCTATTCTTTTGAGCTTCTAGATTATGGATGATATCCTTTGTCATAGAGGATAAGTCATACGAGTGTGACCAATTCCAATCCTTTCTAGCTTCTGAATCATCTATGGTTTGGGGCCAACTATCCGCGATCTCCTGACGATAATCCGGATTATAAGTAATACTAAAATTAGGAATATGACGTTTGATTTCCTCCGCTAGTTCTTCAGGAGTAAAATCTATGGCCGATAAATTGTAGGACGTTCTAATTTTAATGTCTTCTGGCTCTGCCTGCATGATCTTGATGGTTGCATCTACAGCATCTTCCATATACATCATTGGCAATCGGGTGTCCTTATCCAAGAAACATTCATAAGCACCTTCTTCGGTAGCTTTAAAGAAAATATCCACCGCATAATCTGTGGTTCCTCCACCCGGTTTGGTTTTCCAGCTTATAATTCCTGGGTAGCGCAAACTTCTTACATCTACATCATATTTCTCGTGGTAATAATTACACCAGAATTCACCAGAGAGTTTACTGATACCGTAAACCGTTGAAGGCTCCATAATCGTTCTCTGAGGTGTGTAGTTCTTCGGAGTTGTAGGTCCAAAAGCCGCAATTGAACTTGGCCAGTACACCTGTTTTATATGCTTCTCTTTCGCAATATCCAGCACTGCCAAAAGTGAGGTCATATTTAATTCCCATGCTTTCTGTGGGAATTTCTCACCCGTTGCAGAAAGCAATGCTGCCAACAAATATATTTGAGTGACCTCATATCTTTTTACAACATCAAGGATAGCTTCTTTATCAGTTGCATCTATGATCTCGAAAGGACCTTCATTTTGAAGTTTTTCGTTAATTCTTATATCAGTAGCAATCACATTTTTAGATCCATAAATCGATCTTAACTTTCCTGTCAATTCTCCTCCAATCTGACCTCCAGCACCTAAAATGAGTATGGTTTCGTTCATTCTAAAATTGTAATATTCTCAATTTCAAAGATACTTAATTTAGCTTTTGCTAAAAAGAGAATAAATAAGAAAGATAAAATTTCATTATATGTAAAATTTATAGCGAATCAAATAGTAAATCATTAACATTTGGTCTCATTTGATTTGTGTATTTTTAACCGCAATTACTAAGGTCATGAGGTTTTTCATTTTTATTTTCTGCATTCTACTAATGATTTCTTGCGAGGAGTCTTCTCAAGAGATTCAAAAGGAGCAGAAGCAATCAGAATTTAGCGTGAATAAAAAACACGCTGCTATTTTACCGATGAATAGAAAAGCCATCAAGAAAATAGATGAATGGCAAGAATATAGATCGGTCAATGAATTTATTGTTCAATACAAGTCTATTTCACCCAACGAAGCATTAAATAATTCTAGGGAACTGAATACTTTGGTTCAAGTGATGAAAGACAGTGCGAAGCCAGAATTTTTGGAAGCCGCCTCATTTAATGCTCGATTAAATTTGATGCATAATGAAACCCTTCGGTTATTAGACATGTCTGATATCTCTGCAATCAAACATGAAGAGGTGAATGAGCAAGTAACTAAAATTTTAGAAGCCTTCTCGGCGATTAATTCAAAGGTTAATACCTTGGTTCAGCAAGAGGAATTAGACAAACAGATTGATGACCCTAAATTCAATCCTTTATTCCGAGATAATACAGCGAATGAACCTATTCGTCCTGACAAAAAACTCAATGATCAAGATCTTTCCAAAAAGTTGGAGTCGAAAAGGGAGGAAATGATGAGGCGCTCCAAAGAGGATCGATTGAAAAATAGATCAATGAAGCTTCAAAAAATCAAACAGAAAAAGGATGGTAAAAAGAAGAAAGATGGCAAAAAAAAGAATTAAACAGATTACTCTAATTTTACTGGGACTTGGATTACTATACAGCTGTGACCCAAAGCCGAAAGAAATCAATGAAACTGAGAAGGTCGAGTTGATTGCTAGTGCAAATCTTTTTCTGACCCAATGGCATCAAGCAGCTGCGGAAGCCAACTATGAAAACTACTTTGGGAAAATGGATAGTCTCTCAATATTCATTGGGACGGACTACACAGAGAACTGGAAAAAGAAAGACTTCGAAGCCTTTAGCAAACCTTATTTCGACAGAGGAAAAGCCTGGAGCTTCTCTGCAATCGATAGAAATATTTACACCAGCAGTTCAGGTGAAATCATATGGTTTGATGAACTATTAGAAACTTGGATGGGAGTCTGTAGAGGGTCTGGTGTTCTTCAGAATAAAAATGGAGAACTCACTTTAAAGCATTATGTTCTTTCTGTTACTGTACCTAATGATTCGGTGAATGCCTTTTTAAAGTTGAAACCACAAGAACTCGACTCTGTTTTTGTAAGAAATCTCAAATTTAAATAGTGAGATTCTTCATGGTTTGCTGGATGAGATCCGACTCAAAACCTCTATTGTATAAATATTGATAGAGTTTCTGTTTCTTTCGATATGGGTTGCTTTCTTTTATTTGTGAAAACCTGTTTTCTGCAAGGTCCTTCAAAGTATTCAAATAGTCATCCTCGTCAATTTCTTTTAAAGCTGATTTGACATTGTAAGATGTAATATTCCTAAGTTTCAATTCTTGAACGATCCGTTTTCTGCCCCATTTTTTAATTCTAAACCTTCCTCTCGCAAAACTTTGGGCGAATCGTTCCTCGTTTAAAAAATCATTTTGGATCAAATGGATCAAGATCATTTCCTTAGCCTCTGGAATGAGTCGGAAATCTCGTAATTTTTTCTCTACTTCTTGATGACATCGGTCCTGGTAAGCACAATAGTACTCTAACTTTTTTTTGATCTCATCAACTGTAAAAACCTTTTGATTCATGGAGGTAAAAATAAAAAGAGTTGCAACAATATGTCACAACTCTTTTCTCTAAGTTAACTATTTACTTAATTATTTATCTAATTGAGGGGTTAAATCCAGTGAAATTTCATCCTCAACTACTTGAGTACTTGGTTTTCTTTTTAGCCACATTTTAAACTTTGTGATCAGGAAGAATAAGATTGGCACAACAATCAAGGTTAAGAAAGTCGCCACGAACAATCCATAAATTACCGTCCAAGCTAAAGGACCCCAGAAGATTACGTTGTCTCCTCCAAAATAGATGTTTGCGTCAAACTCGCTCACCAAAGTAAAGAAGTTAATGTTCAATCCAATTGCCAAAGGAATCAATCCTAAAATGGTGGTAATCGCCGTTAGAATTACAGGACGCAAACGTGCTTTTCCTGCTTTAACAACTGCCTCAAATAGATCTTCTCTTGGAACGTATTCGTCTTCACCCAAATCCAACTTTTCTTTCTTACGATCGATCAAGAGTTGTGTATAATCTAGCAGTACTACTCCATTATTCACTACGATTCCTGCGAGAGAGATGATACCCATCATAGTCATCATAATTACAAATGAACTTCCCGTGATTACAATTCCTCCAAACACTCCAATAAAGCTCAAGAAGATCGCGATCATAATAATCGTAGGTTTTGAAACCGAGTTGAATTGGAAAATCAAGATAAAGAAGATCAAAGCCAAGCCTTTAAAGAATGCTCCCATTAAGAAAGACTGTTGTTTATTTTGCTCTTCAATCTGACCGGTATAATCTATACCAATATAATCAGGAATCTCTTCAAAGCTTTCCATTTCCGCTTTGATCTGATTTACTACTGCTGCTGCATCTACATAACCTGGGGCTAACTGAGAATATACAGTTACTACTCGTCTAGTGTCTCTATGTTTGATCGCACTAAATCCAGAACTATTGCTTTGTTTTGCGATAGCCGAAACCGGAACTGCTTTGATTTGACCGGTATTGTCTCTAAAAGTAATCCTTTGATTGAAGATCGCACTTTTATTGTATCGAATGTCTTGATTAAATCTAACATTGATATCGTAATCGTCACCATCTTCTTTGTAGATCCCTGCTTTGGCTCCGAAAATAGAGTTTCTTAATTGTTGTCCTACCTGACCAGAAGATACCCCTAACTCACCTGCCTTTTCTCTATCCACAATGACTCTCATGGCTGGTTTGTCTTTGTTTACATCAATCTTCAGCTCATCAACACCTGGCACATTTCTGGAGTTAATATAAGCTCTCATCTTCTCTGCAGACGAGATCAACTCATTGTAATCATCTCCTTCTAATTCTATATTAATTGGAGCACCCGTTGGGGGTCCGTTTGCATCTTTCTCAACAGAGATCAATACTCCCGGATAAATTCCGGTAAGTGCTTCTTGAACTTTCTGACGTAATAACTCACTATCCTGACCTCTTCTATATTTATACTGTCTCATAGAAGCCGTAATTTTTCCTTTGTGAGGCATTTCAGCAGAAGAACCTCCATCAGTTTGAGGGTTTCCAGCTCCTTCTCCAACTTGAGAAACAGAACTTTCTACCATATAGTTATAATCACCATCCATATAAGTATCCTCATTCAAAATAGAGTACACTCTTTGCTCAATGTCTTTCGTGATTTTATTGGTTTTTTCAATATCTGTTCCTTGTGGATACTCAATATACACTACCACCTGATTAGGCTTATTATCTGGAAAGAACTCGATCTTTGTTCTTTGCTCTCCAACAGACCAACCAAAGGTTCCAAAGGCTGCAAATAAAAGGAAGAAAGTTCCAATTGTGATTGCAATCGGTCTCCAGCTTGTAAGAGCAGATCTCAATGTTCTTTCGTACATATTCTCTAACCAAACAAGAGTATTATTTTGGAAATAGTTTGCTGCCTTTCTTAACACCAATCTGTAGAACCAAAGCATAATTGCTGTAAATACCATCACAGTACCAAGAGCTCTAAACTCACCTCCTGCGATTAGGATAAACAATCCAACAACACCTACAATTCCTGAAAGTGTAATGATTCTTTTTAAAGGCATGTCTCTGTCTTCAGTAGTCATGAATTGAGATACCAATACTGAGTTAAAGAAAATCGCAACCAATAATGACGAACCTAATACTACTGAAAGCGTGATCGGGAAATAGATCATAAACTGACCAAATAGTCCTGGCCACAATCCTAATGGTACGAAGGCGGCTACCGTTGTTACTGTAGAAATAATAATCGGGAAGGCAATCTCACCAATACCTTTCTTAGCAGCCTCAACCCTAGACATTCCTTCTTCATCCATCAAACGATAAACGTTCTCGACAACCACAATACCATTATCTACCAGCATTCCGAGACCCATAATCAATCCAAATAGGATCATAGTGTTTAAGGTATATCCAAAAGCACTTAAGATCGCTAAGGACATAAACATAGACATTGGAATGGCAAATCCTACGAATAAGGCATTCTTAAATCCTAAGAAGAACATCAAAACCGTAACTACAAGAATAATCCCGAAGATGATATTATTCACAAGATCATCAACCTGACCAATAGTTTTATCCGACAGGTCATTTGTTATGGTTACTTCAACATTCTTTGGTAAATAATCTTCAACAGCTTTGTCTTTTATCTCTTTAACTTTCTCTGCTGCCGCAACCATGTTTTTACCCACTCTTTTCTTGACATCCAACATCACCACCTGCTTTCCATCTTTGCGAGCATAGGTTGTTTTGTCTTTAGACCTAAAACTCACTGTTGCAAGATCTTTAAGATAGATTGCATTTCCTTTTTCTGATTTGATCACGAAATTCTCAAGCTCTGAAGGATCTTCAATTTCTCCTAGAATTCGTATTGTTCTTCTTTGTCCGCTTGAAATAAGGTTACCTGCTGAAGAGGTTACATTTCCATTTTGAATGGCGCTTGTAATATCTTGAAAGCTCACTTGCATGGACATCATTTTGTAGATGTCTACTGCAATTTCTACCTCTTTATCTTGAACTCCACGGATATCTGCTTGTTTTACCTCATCAAGATCTTCGATCTCATCTTGAAGGTATTCTGCAAACTCTTTCAACTTCTGAACGGGATAATCCCCAGAGATATTGATGTTTAAAAACGGAATCTCCTCAGACATACTCAGATCAAAGGCATTCGGATCTACTTTGGCACCGTTAAAAGTTGGCCAATCTTCCGAAGATTTTTCGGCATCAATCTTATCTTTTACACTTTGCTTAGCATTATCAACATCCATATCGTCGTCAAATTCAACAACGATCATAGAATAATCTTCCTGTGATGTAGAGGTGATCTCTGTGACTCCACTCAACCCTTTCAACTGATCTTCTAAAGGATCGGTAATCAATTTCTCTATATCTTCAGCTGTATTTCCCGGATAAAGGGTACTGATATAGATCTTGGTTTCCTTGATTTCTGGGAAATCTTCTCTTGGCATACTTAAGTATGTAGAAATTCCCAAAACAAGGATCAATACTATCGAAACGTACATGGTCGTTTTGTTGGCAATTGCCCACGACGATAGTTTGAATTCCTTATCTGTTTTTTTCTTTTTGATCTTCATCTTTTTCTTGCTTAAGATTTAGTGATTTCAACCTTCTGACCGTCTTTTACACTTCTTGCACCTTCTTCGATCAGCATATCACCCGCAGAAACTCCTTCTAAGATCTCAATGATATCTTCTTGAGTTTTTCCGGTCTTTACAACCACTTGTTTGGCTTCACCAATATTTCCTTGAATGTTCTTGATCACATATACATATTGGTCACCAGCTGCATTCTCTGAGATGATACTCTGTGGAATTAAGATGGCCTTATCACTTGTATAATCATTGATCTTCAATTTCGCAGTAAGGTTTGGTTTGATGGTTCCTTGTTGATTTGGAACTCCTATTTCTGCTCTAAAAGTTCTGTTTGCAGGATTGATAAAGTTTCCTGTTTGTCTCACTTTTGTGTTCACAGAAGTTCCCAATAATGGAAATTCTACAATCACAGATTTTCCTTTCTTCACGGACGCTACATAAGACTCAGGAATATCAGCTTCTAGATACATATCTTTCAAATTGATAATTCTGAAAACTTCAGATCCTTGACCAGGAGCAATGATTGTTCCCTCGTCTTTGATCACATCATCAATGGTTCCATCAAAAGGAGCGGTGATCTCAAACTTGGCCAATTGTTGTGTTAATTGATCTACCTGATTCTTTTTCGCTAGGTAATCTGTTTTTGCCTGCAGAAACTGAATTTCAGAACCGATCTTTTGATCCCATAATCTTTTCTGACGCTGATAGGTAGTTTCTGCCAATTGAGCTGCAGCTTCTACCTGAGCCAATTGTGATTTCATTCCGCCATCATCAATTGTAGCTAATAATTGGTCTTTCTTTACATACTGACCTTCTGTTACGTGAACTTCTTGAAGTAATCCAGCCATTTCTGGATAGATCAACACATTCTGATTGGTCTTTACGTTTCCTTGAAACTCTACATAATGCACAAACTCTTCATTCTTTAAAGTAAGAGCTGTTACTAATGGATTACGTTTTAAGGTATCTAATTTATCAATGGCTGCACTGATCTGTTTGATCTTTTGTGTAAGGTCCTTTTGTTGGTTGTCTAATTCGGTTTTCTTCGCACGAATCTCTTTGAGATCATTCGTAGCAATAATATCTTCAACCGATTTGTTCCCTCCTGAGCCGCAAGCAGCGAATACTAAGGTTATGATGAATAGGGATAATATCTTTCTCATGGTTAGATTATTTTAATGGTATGTTTAATGCGTTTTCCAGTGCTGCTTTTTTTGCGATCACGTCTAGCATTGATTGAATAAATGTTTGTTGTTGGCTATATAATTGATTCTGTGCTTGAGTCAAATCAAAACTTGAAGAGATTCCTTCAGCAAATTTGATACGTTGCTTTTTCTCAATTCTCTCTGCTAAGTTTAGGTTCTTCTTGGCCGTTTCGTAATCCTCAATACTCAATTGATAATCACTTTTAGCGGTTTTCACTTGAAGATTTAATTTTTCTTCAGTCTCTTTTAAGCGGATGTCCGCAATCTCTAAATCGATCTTTGCACGCTGAGTTCTAGAACTTCTTCCTAAGGAACTAAAAATGGGAACTTTCAAACTTACTCCTAGTAAAGAATAGTTAAACCCTCTCTCTCCTTCGAAGTCGAAAAGTGAATTCGAGTTGGAAAACACCTGAGAACCATAATTTACAAATGCGTTCAAAGTTGGAAGGGCTTTACTTCTTTCCAGTTGCATAAGCAAACGTTTTGATTCTCTATCGTTTTCTGCAATCTTATAATCGATATGATTATTCAAATTGAATGATTCAGACATCAATGCAAAATCAATATTCTGCACGGTTAGTGAGTCTAAGGAATCTGTAAGCGTTAACTGAACATCAATTTCATTACCCAATGTAATATTCAGCATTTGATAAGCGATCTTTTCTAAACGCTTAACGCTATTCAATTGACTCTTTGAATTTCCAAGTGTAATTTCTAACTGTTCTACATTCTCTTCTTCTGTAAGTCCGTTTTCAAAGGTTTTTCTCGTATCATTTAAGTTCTTTTCAAGAATAATGATATTGTTCTCTAAAATAGAAATACTCTTCTGAGCTACTAAGACATTCCCATAAGCATTGATAACAGCCTCTCTTGTGAGCAATTCTGTTTTCTCTTTTGCTTGTTCTGAGATCTTTAAGAAGGTTTTTGCTGATTGCAATCCTACTAAATAGGATCCATCAAAAATCATTTGCCTAAGAGTTACAGCAGCATTGATATTTTGCTTGGTCCCAAAGATCACCTCTTGAAACTCCCCAGCGTTCCCTCCGAAAAATTCGGCAGGAATTAAGGAAACTTGCTGTTTCAGAAAGTGTTGATAATCTACGCTTCCTTCAATTTGAGGTAAACCAATGGTTGTGGTTTCCCATTTTTGTTTTTTCGCCGATTCGATATCTCGTTCGGCTACTTTGTTATCGTAACTATTTTTTATTGCGTAATCTATTGCTTCTTCTAAAGAGAAGGTCATGGACTCCTCTTGTGCCTGAATAGAGTACGAACAAAAGATAGCAACAATAATGACTAGATACTTTTTCATAAGTAGTTGTTTAATCACGTTTTTATATGTGAAAATGGCTAACGACAGTTTCACGGGTTAATTGTTGTATAATTGGTTTTCTAATTCTTCTAATCCTTTACAGGTGCAAATACCACGTAAGTGATATTCTAAATAGTAATTCATCAAAGTGTTCATGGAATAATTTCGCAATGGAAACAGATCCTTATTCTTGATTCCGACCATTCCGTTGAAATAGATCCTTGCAATAAAATCTGTATCTAAATTCTGCCTGTAAAGATTCATCTCCATACCTCTAGTAAGGTTTTCTTTGATCGATTCTTGCATCACCTCAAACTGCCTTTTATTCAAATTTGAATAAATCGCTGGATAATACTTTTGCAATTGATACTGAGGAGAAGACTTTTCATCCTTTAAGTGTGTCATCACAAATTTTTTGATCTCGAATAACTCTACGATCGGGTTTTTATTTTGTTCATGAATACAATCGATTCCAGAACAAACCGAATCAAACAGGTAATTCGTAACAGCTTCTACCAAATCTGTTTTATTCCCAAAATGAGCATAGATCGTCTTTTTAGAAACTCCTGAGTTTCTTGCTATATCATCCATTGTCACGCTCTTGAATCCCAGATTCAAAAACATTTCAGTGGCGTTATGTAAAATTTTATCCTTCATAATTCGTGTGCAAATTTAATGCAGGAAACTTTAGAAACAAAAAAAGTTTCCAAAGTTTTAATGATTTTTTAACATCTCAAGATTTCAGGAGATTTTTTTCGCCGTATTTTTACACAAATTTTACATAGCATTGGATTTAGCAGCTTATCAACAAGATTTTTTAAAGTTTATGGAGTCTAAAACTTGGGTCAGAGAACCTAAGAATTTGTATGAGCCCATAGATTATATATTACAATTATCGGGAAAGAGAATACGCCCAGTCTTAACTTTAATGGCAAGTGATGTTCTCTCAAATGAATATCAAAAAGCTCTTCCTGCCGCTTTAGCTGTTGAAGTATTCCATAACTTCACATTAGTACATGATGATATTATGGATGATGCTCCTTTGAGAAGAGGTAAAGAGACTGTGCATGAAAAATGGAATTTGAATACAGGAATTCTCTCCGGAGATGCAATGCTAATTTTGGCCTATCAATTCTTCGAGAATTATGAGCCCGAGACTTTTCAAAGACTTGCAAAACTATTTAGTAAAACCGCCATTGAGGTTTGCGACGGACAACAACTAGATATCGATTTTGAAACTCGGAAGGATGTGACCATTAATGAGTATATTGAAATGATCCGCCTAAAAACTTCTGTTTTAGTTGCGGCTGCATTAAAAATGGGTGCAATCGTGGCTAAAGCCTCCGAAGAAGATTCGAATCTATTATATGAGTATGGTTTAAATCTTGGATTAGCTTTTCAATTACAAGATGATTACCTAGATACATTTGGCAATCCTGAAACTTTCGGAAAGCAAGTTGGTGGAGATATCATTGAGAATAAAAAAACGTATTTGTATTTAAAAGCTTTGGAGCTAGCAAATGAGGATGATAAACAGAAACTACTCTTCTTTTATCGTCAGAAGTTACAAGAGAATTCTATCAAGATTGATGAAGTAAAACGCATCTTTGAACGTTATGATATTCCTTTCCTAATTCAAGATCTAGTGAAACAATATACCTCGGCTTCATTTGAATCTTTAGATAAGATGAACATCTCTCAGGAAAGTAAAGATAAATTGCGTGCTTTTGGTGCGTATTTGATGGCAAGAAGCAAGTAATAAAATTAGAAATTGATATTTAAATTTCTAAAAAGTTGTTACATTTGCCAACTATTAGTTAGGACCCATAGCTCAGCTGGTTAGAGCACCTGACTCATAATCAGGGGGTCGAAGGTTCGAGCCCTTCTGGGT
>CAZDKB010000046.1:0-18585 GCA_964505885.1 uncultured Flavobacterium sp. | reverse complement strand
GTGATGAAGTGGATAATCTTACGGTTTTCACCGATAAGTTTGAAGATGATAATCCTAGAGATTCAACTGCTAGCCCGTTCTTGTTGCAAACCTCAGATATCTATTTGGATCAAGTGAATTATATTCAAAGAGATGAGAGAAGTGAATTTCCGTTATCCTTCGCTGCCTATGATGCTGGCGGGAGTCTTCAAGATTTTCAAATTTTAGGTCCTAATGTATCCACGCAGATCAATGGACTTTATTTTAGGGATGATAGGGGAATAGACTTTACCAATGTGACTACTAAGTTCAAGTATACCAAAGAAGCGATGCTCTTTGAAAATACGACGGTTGAAACTCCACATTCTTACTTAAAAGCAGAGGTGAGATTCGATTATAAACGTGAAAACTTGGCCAATTTTAATGAACTGGTAGAGATTGATGCGGTTATTGATAAAAGCTACCTCTCGGTGCTTGATCTTAATAAAATCTATAATGAGATTCGCGGTGATGACGTATTGCATTTTACAACCAACCTGCATGGTTCATTGAATAACTTCTCCATGACGAATCTAAAACTAGATTCAAAACAAGGATTGCGTATTTATGGAAATTTCAATTTTATCAATGCTGTTAATAATGACTTAGGTTTCTTATTAACTGCAGATATGGAGAATGTAACGGCGGGTTATCAAAGACTAAAATCTATACTGCCTAATCTTTTAGGTAAAACTCTACCTACAGAATTTCAAAGACTTGGGAAGTTCACTTTATCCGGAATTACAAAGTTAACGGAGGACAATATTGAAGCAACACTTGACATAAGTTCTCAAGTAGGGGAGATTCTAACCGATATGGAAATTACCAATATTGGTGATATTGATGATGCGAGATATCGGGGTGAATTAGAGTTTATTGGTTTTGATGTAGGCACCTTCTTCAAGGACCCTTTATTTGGAAAAATGTCGTTTTTAGGGAACGTGAATGGGAAAGGATTTAGAATTGACAACATTAACACAAGTTTGATAGGTAAGGTGTCGAAGCTAGAATTACGTGGTTATGAGTATCATGATATTGAAGTGAACGGAACCTATTCGAATAACCTCTTTGATGGGAAGTTAGAAGTAAACGACCCAAATCTGAAAATGACCTTCGAAGGACTAGCAAACTTAGATGAGGAACAGAACCAATTCGATTTTAATGCCCAGATCGACTATGCCAATTTACTTGAAACAGGATTATATGGTAGAGATAGTATTGCAGAATTAGAAGGAACTATTGATCTTGATATCCGTGGAAACTCTATAGAGGATATGGTAGGTATCGCTAACTTCAGAAATATTGTCTATAAGAACCAAAAAGATACATATCCTTTTAAACAATTTCTTGTTTTATCCACTCAGAGTGATGGTATAAAGCAGATCCGAATAGATTCTGAGGATATTGTCAAAGGAGATCTTAAAGGTAATTTTCAGTTTGATGAGTTGATTCCTCTTACTCAGAATGCTCTAGGAAGTATCTATTCCAATTATAATCCATATGAGGTGAAACCAAATCAATTCATGGATTTCGATTTTACTATCTATAATCAGATCGTCGAGATTTTCCTGCCAGAAGTTTCAATAGCACCAAATACCAAGATCAAAGGAAAGATTCAGGCTGATGATAATCATTTAAAACTTACAGTTTCGTCACCGAGAATCACAGCATATGGAACCTCAATAGATACCTTGTCTTTGAGGACAGACAACAATAATCCTATGTTGCCTTATGATTCTTTCTTAACTGCAAAACGAGTAACCACGCCGTATTATGATCTGTCAAAACTAAATCTAGTAAACCTTCGTCAGAGAGATACCTTATTTTTTAAATCAACCTTCGAAGGTGGAGGACAGGCCGAAGAAGATTTCAACTTAGACTTCTTTTTTACTATCAATAAAGAAAAGAAATCGGTTGTAGGAATCGAGAAGTCAACATTTAGTTTCAAAGGGAATAATTGGAGTATCAATCCTGAGAATAATAAAAACAATAAAATAGAATTTGACCTCAATACAGACGAGTATGCCTTTTCTGATTTTTTGTTAAGATCTAAAGAGCAAATGATAGAATTCAAAGGAGTTCTCAGAGATTCTACTTATAAAGATTTTCAGGCTGATTTTACCAAAGTGCAATTAAGCAGTTTCTTACCCGAGGTTGATAGTTTAAAACTAAAGGGAGAACTCAATGGAATTGTAGATTTCTCTCAAAAAGATAGTTTATACAGTCCGAAAGGGGCTTTAGTAGTCAAAGATTTTTATATCAATGATTTCAAACAAGGAGACTTATCGCTTAATATGGAAGGTGATAACTCCTATGAAAAGTATATTATGGGTCTTTATTTAGATTCTGATGAAGCACGTAGTATTAGTGCAACAGGAGATATTGATTTTTCTAAGTCGAGGCCTGTGATCGACCTAGAGGTTTTTATGAGAGATTTTCAATTAAGTGCATTTAGTCCTTTGGGAGAAGATGTATTGAATAGTGTTCGAGGTACGGCTTCAGGAGACTTTACATTGAAAGGATTTCTTCGAAACCCTGATATGGATGGAAATCTTTTATTGAAAGACGCTGGTTTAAAATTCCCTTATTTGAATGTAGACTACGATTTCAATGGAGATGCCACCGTTGGTTTATCAGGTCAGTCTTTTGTTTTTGACAAGATAGAATTAAGAGATACCAAATATGAAACTATTGGAGTCTTGGACGGGGATATTACACATCAAAATTTTGATAGCTGGTTCTTACGCCTTAATATCTCATCAGATAATTTACTAGTTCTAGATACTGAAGATTCAGAAGAAGCTCTTTATTATGGCACTGGTTTCATTCAGGGTAGTGCGAGTATTACAGGACTTACCGATTTTATTACCATAGATGTCAACGCCAAAACAATGGCCAACACCTTATTTGTGATTCCGCTTAAAGATATTGCAACGGTAGATAACTATCGATTGATCCATTTTAAAGATGAAAAGAATCCAGATGAGATTATCAAAGAACTTGAGTTAGATAAAATTGAAGGTGTTGATTTGAATATTAACCTTGAAGTGACCAAAGATGCCGTCGCTCAGGTAGTGATTGATGAGGTAAATGGGAGTGAATTAAAAGGAAGTGGAACGGGTAACTTGAGGATCGAGATCAATACAAGAGGAAAGTTCAATATGTTTGGTGATTATACCATAGATAACGGATTTTATAACTTTAAATACGGAGGAGTCATCAATAAACCCTTTAATATTCTCAAAGGAGGTACGATCTCATGGGATGGAAATCCATATGAAGCCAATTTGAATGTGACCGCGGTTTACACTACACAAGCCAATCCAGCCATCCTTTTAGAAAACTTTAATACGAGTAGAAATATAGATGTAGAACTGATCACCAATATATCCGGAAGTCTATTTAACTCGACTCAAGAATTTGATATTGAAATACCCAATTCAAATTCTACCATCGCCAATGAATTGGATTTTGTATTGAACAATGGAAATTTAGATTTTAAGGTCAGACAGTTCTTAACGCTATTGACCTTAAATCAGTTTGCTAGTCCAGAAAGAACCGACTTTGATGGAGGTGATCTCATCACAGGAACCACGGGAAGCGCAATTGGTGCCGTGCTATCTGATATGATTAGCAGCGATAAAATTCAGTTTAATTTAGATTATAATACAGGAAATAGAAATCAGCAAAACCCACAAAACGATGTGTTGATAGACGATACTGTGGCGGTATCATTAACTACTCAAGTAAGTGACCGTGTGATCATCAATGGTAAGGTAGGGGTTCCGGTAGGAGCACAGACCCAATCCAGTGTTGTTGGTGAGGTAAAAGTTGAGGTATTATTAAATGAATCTGGAAACTTTAGAGGTGTTATTTTCAATCGACAGAATGAGATCCAATATTCTGCTCAGGAAGAAGGATATACCCAAGGGATTGGTCTCTCTTATCAGGTAAATTTCAATTCTTTATCTGAGTTGCTTCAAAAGGTAGGCTTGAAGAAAAAAATCATAAATAAAAAGCTAGTGAAGCCAGATTCATTAGCAAAACAAAAGAATAAGCTAATCAACTTTAAAGAGAATTAATTGCTCTTCAATAAGTTTCTTAGTTTGAATGAATAGGTTTCAACCTGTTTAGAAGGTTTTTCAACTTTGATAGTCACTTTGTTCCCTTCTTTTTTTAACTCGTCTTTATAAGGCTTGAGCTTTTTACTAGAAATGTTGTTAATAGAGAGAATACAATCTGCTTTTCTTAAACCTAAACGATATTCTTCGCTGTCTTCAGAAACATCATCGATAACAATTTTTCCGTCTTTCTTTTTAAATCGTATTGAAGTCAATGGGAATTCAAATGACTCATCGAATTTAGAATTTGGCTTCAGATATAGATTTTGATTTTTATAATCTAACACCACATGAAAACGCTGAAGAATCTTTGCGCCTAAAATTCCCAAATAGCCGTTGTACGAGCTCACTCCGCTGCTGTCATCAGAAAGAGTAATTGTTAGGTCCTTGAAAGTGAAACCACCCAACTCTACAGACTCAATAGCAATGCTTTCTGAAGTAGAGGTTGTTCCTAAATTTTCTGACTTTCTAATCACCTTTTTTTCTGCGATCGAAGAAAGCTTGTATTCTTTAACAAAAGGAGTATTCACAGATAATGATAATGCTGCACCGGTATCAAATAAAACTTTTCCGGTGTATTCTTCGCCTTTTAACGTGAAGGTTGTTTCAATCACTGGAATCGCTCCACTATGAAAGCTAAAAGGAATTTTTTTGTACCCTGATAAATTCACATTCTTAATGGATTTATAAAGTAAAAGTTCTTCATTTTGAAAATCCATTTGTGTTACATATCGACTAATCACATTGTATCCAATAATGCCCGCATAAAATTCATCTGTAATCTCATGAAACCTTGTCATATCAACGGATATTAAATAAGGTAAATTCATTTGAAGTTGATCGTTGATCTTTAATCTTTGATTCCGAATAAGCTCATAAGTTTGAACTCCACCAGCGCCAGGAACCCTCACTTTATTCCCCGCCTTTAATCCCAGCTTTTTTGCAGTAGACTTGTCGATAACTCCTGCAGAAGCTCCCGTATCAAAAACGAAATCCAGTTCTTCATTGCTATCGTTCACCTTCACCTTCAAAAGAACGTGACTGTTATCAACAAGTTTAAACGGGATCTTAAAATCTTGTGCATGGATACCAATGCTTAATCCCAATAAGATGATTAGGACTTTGATTTTGATCTTTTTCATAGTGCAGAATTATCTAATAAATTTCCAGATTCGTGTTAAAGAGAACATAGCTATCAAAGATAGTGCCGATAAGATGAGAGCCGTGTTGGTTTCACCGTAGATCCAGTTCCCAGTTGCGAATAAGAAACTATATATGCCGATAATTCCAATAAAAAAAGCTAAGATCTTATAACCGATATTCTTGAATTTACTCTCACCCTCAAAGATCAATTCATCAAATTTATCTAAGGTGTCTTTATCGGAAGAAGAAGTTAGTAAGGTTACCAAAATCCAACCCACAGTTGTGAGTATAACACCTATAATCAATTGCCAATAGCCTTCAATTTCGATCAAAGGATTGGATAGTTTGGAATTGATAAAGAAAAATACAGCGATCAAGAAAGATGTGATCATCGCTGCGATCTCACTCCATGGATTGATGCGGTGCCAAAACCAACGCAGGATAAATAATAACCCTGTACCAGCTCCAATTTGTAATAGAAGATCAAAAACCCCTTTTGCTGATTGTAAGTATAATGAGAACATTGCTGCAACGAACATGAGTACTACCACAGTAATTTTTCCTATGATTACTTTTTGTCTTTCCGTTGCTTCTTGATTGATAAATCTCCCGTAAAAGTCGTTTACCACATAAGAACTTCCCCAGTTCAATTGCGTTGAAATGGTGCTCATAAAAGCAGCTATCAATGAAGTAAGGACAATTCCTAAAAGTCCGGAAGGTAAGTAGGTCATCATAGCGGCATAAGCTACATCATGGCCCTGTGTTTCGGCCGTTAATCCTGGAAAAGCGCTGTTCAGATCTGTTAAATTTGGGAAAATGACCAATGAAGCCAAACCAACTAAAATCCACGGCCAAGGACGAAGAGCATAATGCGCAAAATTAAAGAATAGCGTCGCCCAAGTAGCATTTTTTTCATCCTTTGCAGCTAGCATTCTCTGTGCAATATAACCACCACCTCCAGGTTCAGCCCCAGGATACCAAGTACTCCACCATTGAACGGCAAAAGGAATGATAAATAATGTAATCAAGGCTTCTTTGTTTGAGAAATCAGGTAACATATCTAGTTGACTCGCCACATTCTCATGAGCCAATAAACTTTGTAGTCCGCCAATTTCAGGAAGATTTACAATATAGATAGTGGCCCATACCGAACCCACCATGGCTATCAGGAATTGAACGAAATCTGTGATCAAAACTCCCTTTAATCCGCCTAAAGAAGAATAAATGACAACAATAATAGATGAATATAATAATGTCTCATAAGGCTCTAGTCCAAGGAGAATAGTTGAGATTTTCGTAGCAGCTAAACAGACTCCAGCCATGGTTATAATGTTGAAAACAACACCTAAATAAATGGCTCTAAAACCACGTAAAAAACGAGCTGCTTTTCCTGAATATCTTAGCTCGTAAAATTCTAGATCGGTTGTGATACCCGATTTTCTCCAAAGCTTGGCATAAAAGAAGACTGTAAGAATTCCTGTGAGTAAAAATGCCCACCAAACCCAGTTACCGGAAACACCATCTTTTCTTACAAGTTCTGTGACCAGTCCGGGTGTATCGGCAGCAAAAGTTGTAGCAACCATAGAAACACCCAGTAGCCACCAAGGCATATTTCTACCAGAAAGAAAATATTCTTTGGTGTTTTTACCAGAAGTTTTCGAAACCCATATTCCTATAAAAAGGGATAATAGAAAAAAACCGATGATAATACTGTAATCTAGTGTAGAAAGAGACATGTAAATTGATTTTTAGTGTCTAAATGTAATCATTCATTTTTAAACCTTGTAAGTTCAAATGAATAGTGTAGACTATATGCTTGCAAGCGACTATTTTAGGTACTAAATTGCCGAAATCGATTTCGTTTTTTTTTTATTTTAAATGACTTTTATTGAGTAATTTTACTGTACAAATCATGAGAAAAATTAAGAAAATAGCAGTAATGACTTCTGGGGGTGATTCTCCAGGAATGAACGCCGCAATTCGTTCTGTGGTTAGGACCTGTGCCTACTACGGAAGGGAATGCCTAGGTATTTACCGCGGGTATCAAGGAATGATTGAAAATGATTTCATTGAATTAGATGCTCGAAGTGTGAAAGGAATTATCAACAAGGGAGGTACCTTTTTGAAATCTGCACGGTCAAAAGAATTTATGACTAAAGAAGGTCGTAAAAAGGCGTATCAGAATTTAATAGACCGAGATGTTGATGGATTGGTAGTGATCGGTGGAGACGGATCCTTTACAGGGGGAGTTGTATTCAATAAAGAATATGGTTTTCCAATAATTGGGATTCCCGGTACCATTGATAATGACATTTTCGGAACAACCTATACTTTAGGGTATGATACTGCTTTGAATACTACGGTTGAAGCCATAGATAAAATCAGAGACACTGCCTCTTCACACAACCGCTTGTTCTTTATTGAGGTTATGGGAAGAGATGCTGGTTTTATAGCCTTAAATGCAGGTGTAGGTGCAGGAGCTGAAGAAATATTGATTCCCGAAGAAGATTTAGGACTCGATAGACTTTTAGAATCTTTAGAAAGAAGTAGAAGAACGGGTAAGAGCTCAAGTATTGTGGTAGTTGCCGAAGGTGATAAAACGGGTAAGAATGTATTCGAGTTAGCAGAGTATGTTGAAGAGAATCTACCTGAATATGAGGTAAGAGTATCAGTTTTAGGACATTTACTGAGAGGAGGAAGTCCTTCATGTTTTGACCGAGTTCTTGCGTCAAGATTAGGAGTAAAAGCGGTTGAATTATTGATCGATGGCAAATCTAATTTGATGGTAGGTATCAACAACCATAAAGTAGCGACGACGGATCTTGAAGAAGCGATCAAGGGAAGTCATGAAATAAACAAAGAACTCTTAAGAGTTTCAGACATTATGTCTACATAGAATTAAAACAAAAAAGAAAATGATAAAAATAGGAATTAACGGATTTGGAAGAATTGGAAGATTGGCTTTCAGATCAGCAGTAAAGAGAGACAATGTGCAGGTGGTAGCAATCAACGATTTGTTGGAAGTTGACTATTTGGCGTATATGTTAAAGTACGATTCTGTTCACGGTAAATTTGATGGTGAAGTAGAAGTAAAAGATGGAAAATTAGTTGTGAACGGAAAAGAGATCAGAATTACTGCAGAAAGAGATCCAGCGAACTTAAAGTGGGATGAAGTAGGAGCAGAGTATGTGATCGAATCTACTGGTTTCTTTTTGACAGAAGAAACTGCAGGAAAACACCTTGAAGCAGGAGCTAAAAAGGTTGTATTGTCTGCGCCTTCTAAAGATCATACTCCAATGTTCGTAATGGGAGTAAATCACACAGAATTAAAAGCAGATCAGAAGATTTTCTCAAACGCTTCATGTACTACAAACTGTTTAGCGCCTATTTCTAAAGTTCTAAACGATAAGTTCGGTATTGTTGAAGGATTAATGACAACTGTGCACGCTACTACAGCTACTCAAAAAACTGTTGACGGACCTTCTGCAAAGGATTGGAGAAGTGGTAGAGCATCTTTGCACAATATCATTCCTGCATCTACAGGAGCTGCAAAAGCAGTTGGTAAAGTTATTCCTGAGTTAAACGGAAAACTTACAGGTATGGCATTCCGTGTTCCAACTATGGATGTTTCTGTAGTGGATCTTACGGCGAAATTAGAGAAGCCAGCTACGTATGAAGAAATTTGTGCAGCAATGAAGGAAGCTTCAGAGAGTGCAGAGATGAGTGGAGTTTTAGGATATACAGAAGATGCTGTAGTATCTCAAGACTTTGTAGGTGATACAAGAACTTCTATTTTCGATGCTAAAGCAGGAATTTCTTTAAACGATAACTTCGTAAAAGTAATCTCTTGGTATGATAATGAAATGGGATATTCAACTAAGATTGTAGATCTTGTAGAGTACTCGGCTTCTTTATAATAGAAGAGTTAAATAATAGAAAAGTCACGCAATAAGCGTGACTTTTTTTTGTTCTTATTTTAACTTATTTTTGAGAATAATAAAAAAACATCACCGTGAAAAAAATTGCCATTACCCTTAGTTTCCTTTTCTTATTTTTCTTGTCATTACAATCCAACGCACAAGATAAGATCACACAAAAAAATAATATCTCTTTTAGTATTTTAGGAACGAGTTCGTTTGTCGGAGTTACCTATGAAAGAATGTTAACTGATAAATGGGCCGCTGAAATTGGTATTGGTATACTAAGCGTTGGTTTTGGAGCGACTTATTATCCATGGGAGATCAAAGAAGATGATGTAAGCTTTTATACAGGTGTTAAGTATAGTTCACCTAATATTATTAGTTATGCCTTTTTAATTCCAGAGAAAACAAATTCAATCGCATATATCCCAATAGGGTTCACTTATGCTACAAGTGGAGGTTTTAGTTTAGGTTTAGATATAGGCCCTAATCTGACAGGTGGAGCTTCAGTATTTGGAAATATTAAAGCGGGTTTCCGTTTCTAGAACTACTTTACGGCAATCATACTGATTTCAACATTTACAAACTTGGGTAAGTTTGCAACTTCCACCGTTTCTCGTGCAGGAGCTGTGGCTTCATCAAAGTAAGATCCATATACTTTATTGATCTCTCCAAAATTGTTCATGTCCGAAATAAAGATGGACGTTTTTATTACGTTTTCAAAGGTCATTTCCGCAGCAGCCAATACAGCTTTTAAATTCTGCATTACTAATTCTGTCTCTTCCGTAATAGAATTTAATTCCAATTCCCCAGTCGTTGGATTGATTGCAATTTGCCCGGAGGTATACAAGGTGTTTCCTGAGAGAATAGCTTGATTGTACGGTCCGATAGGAGTTGGTGCATGAGGTGTTTGGATGATTTTTTTCATGTCTTCTGAAATTAAATAAGGTTAAAAATATAGAAAGCGTAAAGTATGAGCATCAAAATTGAAAATAAAGATACCGAGATTCCAATGATTGAAAGTGTTTTGTTATTTCCGATGATAACCTCTAGTTTTCCTTTATTCTCTAAATAGATTATAGGGATTTGAAAAGGTACCTTCTGTTCAGGAGGATTTGAAACCGTACTTGCTATCTGATGAATGATTGTTTTACCTCGCTGATTTGTAAATTCGACCGTCAGTTTGTAGGACACATCTTGCTGCGATTTGATCGTATCTATCTGAACAACCTTGGCCAAGGTATGTGTACCATGTTTTCTTATTTTTCTTTGTGAAATGTACATTGATAATCCAAACGCTAAAAAGGCAGCTAAGACTAAAGGGACAGCAATAAGGATAATATATTGCTCCATTAGAATAAAACTCTGTTTGGAGGTCTGTTTTGATAGTATTTTAGGTCGCTCAACACGCCAGATTTAACTCCAATAAAGAAGGTGTAAGACTGATTTGTTCCAAATGGAACCCAATTGAAGTTAAAACGCCAACTATCTAAGTCTCTAGAGAAATTGAGACGTGTAAAGGTAAACCCACCATTAAAAATATCATAACCAGATGAGAAACCAACTTTCCACTTTGGAGAAAGTTCCATGTCTCCACCAAACATAAGAGAATGGGTTCTAATTCCGATATTATTGATCCCATTGTTCGAGTAAAAAGCAGAATATGCCAAATTCAATGTCCAGGGAATTGTGGCTTTGTATAATTTGGCGTCCTTTTCTTCCGTTTTATTTTGTGAACTACTAGGATCATTCGCAAATCTATTGGTTGGGTCTATATTCCTTCCTAATACATCTGGAGTGTTTTGTGCTCCATTTCCAGAATTATTTGGAGTACTATTGTCTTTTGAGTCTTTCTGAAAGTCTTTGCTGGATAAAGAATAATTCGCGGTTAGATTTGCTGAAGTCAGTCTTGGCAATCCTTTATTAAACTCGTCAATTCTTATCCCTCGTTCATCGATTTGGTACGGATCGAATGAGGCATTTACGTTCAAAGCAAGTTTATCTTTGAATAGTCTTGTCCCTGCAGTCGCATTGATAGGAGACCACCGCAGGCTATCAGCTGCAATATTATAGGAGGTTGTGAAATTCAAATTGTTTAGAATCGTAATCTTTTTATCCTCTTCATCGCTATCAGGGTCCTTGGGCGCTACTTTTGCTTCCAGAACGTTGTTTAAAGTGATGCCTATAGAACCGCTTCTGCCAATACTTGGAGCTCCATAAACACTTGCACCTTCTCCAAAGGGAGAATAGACAAGCACGTCTGTTGGATCACTGCTTTGTTGAACAGCAACATTGTAACGATCGGCAAAATCTGGTCTATAACCAAATGAAATCGAAGGTCTTATGGTATGACGAATGGCTTTTAATCTTCCTTTTTTGAAATCAAATTGCCCGTAAATATTTGTCGATAAATTTAAACTGGTATTGTATTCTCTAAACGTTCGGAATCCACCAATGGTATCCGTTACCACGATTCCGTTTCCTTGAGCATCTAAATTACTTTCATCATAGGTCCTTCTTAAGCTTTGAAAACTCCAAACCTCTCGATAATTCACACTCGGAGACAAGGTAAAATAATTGAATAAAGTAATGTTGGTATTAGCGTCCACTCGATGCTGAGCACCCGCGGTTGCTGTTTCAAACATTTTAGCCTTCAAGAAATTCTCTTCGTCTGTCGTAATCCTATATTCCCCTTGCATATTATAGGTCACACCAATATTCTGAAGAGGGTTCTTTTTAATTCCACCTTTACCCGCAAAAGGATAGATCCTGTTCATACTAAACTGAAGCGATGGTAAGGTCATGTTCACAATTTCGGTATTTGTGTTTTGAGAGTGAGTTGCATTCACACTTAAGTTAAAAGGAGTACCCACAAAGGTCTTTTGATAAGATATAGAAGAATTAAAAGTATTGGTTAAAAAGTTTGAATTGTTGAATTCATTTAAAGACTGTCTAAAGAACTGACTGCTACCAATATTTACCGAAGCACTAAAATTAGATGTAGGACTAGCTTTGCTATCTTGTCTATGACTCCATCTAAAGTTGAAGTTGGTTGCTTCAGAGAAATCATCAAATCCACGAGTACTTTCAATAATCTTTTCAAAACTCAAATTGATATTTCCAACAAATTTATATCGTAAATAATAAGCAGAATTCGCTCTGATTCCCCATCCACCATTGGAGAAAACATCGCCTAAGAGTTCAAGATCTACATAATCGTTAACCGCAAAATAATATCCACCGTTTTGTAAAAAGAATCCTCTACTATTACTTGAACTCCAGGTTGGAATAATAAATCCTGATTTTCTTCCTTGTCCTAATGGGAAATAGGCAAAGGGTAAGAAAAGTGGAGTCGGAACATCCGCGATAACCAAATTGCTCAATCCTGCAACAATCTTCTTCTGAGGTACCACTTTTGCCTTTTCTACCCCAATATAATAGTCGGGATTATCCTTGTCTGAGGTCGTAAACCGAATTTTACGCATGTAGAGAGTAGAATCGTTGACTCTTTTTGCCTTTTCTCCTAGAACAAAAACTCCTGGCTCTTGTCTAGTCTTGATTCCGTATATAATTGCCTTTTTCGTTTTGAAGTTATACTTCATAGAATCTTGTTCAGATTCCTGACCACCTTGTTTAAATACAGGTCTTTGGTTGTATCCAGTACTGTCTTTTATTCCTTTAGCGAAGATGGTGTTGTTTTGGTAATCAACGATTATAATCCCTGCTTTCAAATCAATGTCTGTATAGGTTACCTGAGCCTCGTTGTATAGAGTTACCGTCTTCTTTTTTGCATCCTGAATAGTGTAGTCCTTTGCTGTGTGGGTAATAAGATCTGAGATAGATTCCTTTGGTTTGATGCTGTCGATTTGAACAGTATCCTTCTTCTTTAATAAAAGACTGTCAATCTTCTTGGATTTTAAGCTATCTTTTTTAATTTTTGGAATCGAATCTTTATTCACTCTAAGAATAGGTTTTGTCTTAGGCTTAATGTCTTGTGAGTGGGATTGATACGAGCAGCACAGCAACACGAACAGGAGTATGTAGAACAGATTTGATTGCAATATGTTAATATGCTATTTTTGTGTCTGGGTAAAAATATGGCTCAATAATTGAAGCACCAAATTTGAAACGCCAAAATTAGTTAAATTTTGTTGATAAAAATCTTGAAGAACTGTAATTATAAATCTGATTATTTCAGGGTTTTTCTCCTTGTTATACTTGTGTTTGCTCCTCTCTCTGATTTCCAGATTTTTGCTCAAGAAAAGTCTTATACCGTTGTTTTAGACGCAGGTCATGGTGGTAGAGATCCGGGTAATATAGGTAACGGTTTTAGAGAAAAGAATATTACTCTAAAAGTTGTTAAAGAAATTGGAAATTTACTACAAAACTATAAAGATATAGATGTTGTTTACACTCGACAAACCGATGTCTTGATAGATCTTTGGAAACGAGGAGAAATAGCCAATAAGAAGAAAGCAGATCTATTTGTATCCATCCATTGTGATGGACATACTTCTAATGCCTATGGCTCTAGTACTTTTGTGCTAGGATTACATGCGAATAAACAGAATTTTGCGGTTGCCAAAAAAGAGAACGCGGCAATCCTATTTGAGGATAATTACAAGGAAAGATATAAAGGATTCGATCCAAATTCACCAGAGTCTTTTATTGGTCTCACGCTAATGCAAGAAGAGAATCTTGATAAGAGTTTGGCATTGGCAAGTGAAGTTCAAAAGAATTTTAAGAATAATTTGAAACGAAGAGACAGAGGAGTGAAACAAGCTGGTTTTGTAGTACTGCATCAAACATACATGCCAAGTATCTTAGTAGAGCTTGGATTTTTAACCAACAAGAATGAAGGAAGATATCTGAATTCTAAAAAGGGTCAGAAGGATCTGGCGAATCAAATTACAAAGGCTATTCGCAAGTATTTTGATAGAATTAAATTGAATACGGTTTCTACGGATGATGTTGTGGTTATGGATGTTCCAGATGTGAAGAAAGACGATCCAATCGTAGAGGTTGAGAATGCGGAAGATGATGTATTGTTCAAGATTCAGATTGCTTCCAGTAAAAAAAGAATAAAAACAAAATCCTATAACTTCAAGGGCTTGAAGAATGTAGAACGTGTAAAAGTAGGTAAGTACTACAAATACTATTACGGTCATTCTTCTAACTATAAAGACACCAAAAAAGCACTAACAAAAGCTAAAAAGAAGGGCTATTCTTCTTCCTTTATTGCGGCGTTTAAAAATGGAGAAAAAGTTCCATTGGCCAAAGTCTTGAAATAGATGTTAAGAAGCCTCCTTTGGAGAGAAAAAATGAGTATTATTGTAATACAAAAGCGCGCTCATGTCTAAAGAAATCAAAACTGGAATCGTATCTGTAATCATTATTGCCATTTTTGTATGGGGTTACAACTATTTAAAGGGTCAAGATCTTTTTGAGTCTAATACAAGAACTTTTTACGTAGAGTACGACAATATTCGTGGATTGAACAAAGCAAGTTTAGTAAGTATTAACGGACTTCAAGTAGGAACCGTATCTGATATCTATTTTAATGAAGATCCAGGAAAGAAAGGTGAACTCGTGGTAAAGATCTCAGTTGACAATGATTTCGAATTTTCCAAGAATAGCGTTGTAAAAATGTATTCAACAGGAATTATTGGAGGAGAAGCACTTGCAATTATCCCTAGTTATGAGGGTGAGCCAGCAGAATCAGGTGATCACTTGAAAGGTGAAGTCGAGTCAGATATATTTACGTCTTTCGGAGAATCTTTGAATCCATTGAAGTCGAAAGTAGAGCGACTCATGATAGAAGCGGATTCTCTTCTTATCTCGTTAAATGATGTTCTTGACGGCGAAACTCGAAGTAGTTTTAAAAGAACCATTCAAAGTTTTGAGACTACAGCAAAATTGATGAATCAAACCTTGAGTTCTTTGAATCAAACAATTGACTCCAGTAGAGTTAATATCGATGCAACTTTAGAAAACACGAAGAAGGTTTCTGATAATTTTGCAAAGGTATCAGACACTCTAGTAAATGCCAATCTAGGAGAAACTGTAAAAACTCTTCAAGCAACTTTAGATAATATGAACGGTCTATTGGCGAGCATTGATAAAGGTGAAGGTACCATTGGTAAGCTCATGAAGAATGATTCTCTTTACGACAATCTAACCAATGCTTCCAAAGAAATGGAAGAGCTGATGCGTGAGTTGAAATTGAATCCAAAACGCTTTGTTCACTTCTCATTATTTGGTAAAAAAGCGAAGCCTTTTAATGCAGAGAACAACAAGAACAACGTTTCCAATGATCAGAAAAAGAAGAAAAAGAATTAATTTCTCAACACTTCAATTTCTGCCCATTGTATTGACTTCAACTTCTATAAGAGATATTCCTTTTGTTTCCTTCTAAATTTCCTTAAATTAGAATGCTTCTTAAGATTTTAAGCACTAAATTTGGGACTGCTGATTGCAGCAATTAAACAAACAACAACTTTTACATTATTAACTTAAAACAAGTATATGCAGTATATACCTAATGTGCTTTTTTTGATTGTTTTAGCCGCTGGAGTAGGCTTTTTCGTAAAAAATATTAGGAAACTAATTCGGAATATCAAATTAGGTAGAGAAGTAGATAGATCTGATAATAAGTCGGCTCGCTGGAAGAATATGGCGAGAGTGGCTCTAGGTCAATCCAAAATGGTAAGCAGACCCATAGCAGGATTCTTACATATCATTGTTTATGTAGGTTTTATCATCATTAATATTGAAGTTCTCGAAATTGTTATTGATGGTTTACTCGGTACTCACCGTGTATTCGCTCCTATTCTAGGTGAAACTGTCTATGGTTTCTTGATTGGAACTTTTGAGGTTTTAGCCGCTTTGGTCTTTTTAGCAGTGATCGTCTTTTGGTTTAGAAGAAATGTAACCAAGTTGAAAAGATTCTTAAGTAAAGAAATGAAAGGTTGGCCAAAGAATGACGGAAATTTCATCCTTTATTTCGAGGTTGTATTGATGAGTTTATTCATCATAATGAATGCAACAGATCCAGCATTTCAGGAAGCAGGTGTAGGAAACATAATTTCTCAGTTCGTAGCTCCTTGGTTCTCTGAGTTTTCTCCAGAAACTCTTCATGTGATTGAAAGAAGCGCTTGGTGGATCCATATTTTAGGGATTTTAGTTTTCTTGAACTATTTATATTACTCTAAGCACCTTCATATTTTATTGGCATTCCCAAATACTTATTACGCCAATTTAAATCCTAAAGGACAATTCACCAATGTAGAGTCTGTAACCAAAGAGGTGCAGATGATGATGGATCCGAATGTAGATCCTTACGCAATAACAGATGACGGAGCAGATGATGAGGTTCCAGAAAAATTTGGAGCAAGTGATGTATTAGACTTGAACAGGGTTCAATTACTGAATGCCTATACCTGTACTGAATGTGGTAGATGTACTTCTTCTTGTCCTGCGAATCTAACAGGTAAAGAATTATCTCCAAGAGCAATCATGATGAAAACACGTGATCGATTAGAGGAGGTAGGAAAAAACATTGATAAGAACGGAGAGTTCAAGGAGGATGGAAAGCAGTTGCTAAACGATTATATCACACCTGAAGAGTTGTGGGCATGTACGAGCTGTAATGCTTGTGTTGAAGAATGTCCGGTAGATATTGATCCGCTTTCTATTATCATGGAAATGAGAAGATATTTGGTTATGGAACAATCTGCAGCTCCACAGGAGTTGAACATGATGATGACCAATGTAGAGAATAATGGTGCCATGTGGCAATACAATCAAATGGATCGTCTGAACTGGAAAGACGAAGAGTAATTCTTAATTTATAATTCATAATTACAGATGAACGTACCAACAATGGCAGATATGATGGCTCAAGGAAAACAACCAGAAGTGTTGTTTTGGGTTGGGTCTGCAGGAAGTTATGACGACAGAGCAAAAAAAATTACAAAGGCTTTCGTAAAGATCTTACATAAAGCCAATGTAGATTTTGCTGTTTTAGGAACTGAAGAAAGTTCTACAGGTGATGCTGCGAAAAGAGTAGGGAACGAGTTTTTGTTTCAAATGCAAGCAATGACAAATATTGAGATTCTCAACGCATATGAAATTAAAAAGATCGTTACCTGTGATCCTCATTCATTCAATACACTCAAAAATGAGTACCCTGGTCTAGGTGGAACCTATGAAGTATACCATCATACACAGTTTATCAAGCAATTGATCGATGATGGAAGATTACAGTTATCAGGTTCTTTGGGAGACAAAAGAATTACCTTCCACGATCCTTGTTATTTAGGAAGAGGAAATGGTGAATATGAATCTCCAAGAGCGCTCATCAAGAGGTTAGGAGGGGCTAAATTGGTTGAGATGAAAAGAAATAAGAATCGCGCTCTGTGTTGCGGTGCTGGTGGAGCTCAAATGTTCAAAGAACCTGAAAAAGGAGATATGGATATCAATATCTTAAGAACTAAAGATGCCTTAGAAACTAAACCTAATGTGATCGCTACGGGTTGTCCTTATTGCAATACAATGATGACAGATGGTGTGAAATTTCATGAGAAAGAAGCAGAAATTGAAGTTAAGGATGTTGCCGAACTAATTGCGGAAGCAGAAAATTTATAGAACATGAAAAAAGCTATTTATCTAATCGCTCTTATAGGAGTCTTCGGATTTTATTCTTGTGATAAGAAAGAAGAGAAAAAACCAGAAGTTACTCCAGTAGAACAAGTGAAAGACACGGTTACACAAGAACCGGTTAAAAAAGAAGTAAAAGTTGTAAAGAAAGATCCAGTGATCACTTTTACAGTTCAAATTGGAGCCTTTAAAAAGTATGGACAAAGCCTATCAAAATTACCAAACGTCATAACTTATGGTAAAGGTGAATACTCTAAATATGCCTTAGGGTCGTTTAAAACTGTAAGACAAGCAGTGAATTATATGTACTCAATCGAGGAAGATTATCCGGATGCCTTTGTGCAGGCTTTAAAGGATGGTCAACCTATACCGATTACAGAGGCATTGAAATAATTGCATAAGCATTGATCAAGTATTTTATAAAAGCTGCTCGACTAAGAACTCTTCCTTTGTCGGTTTCTGGGATTATCGTGGGTAGTTCTCTAGGGGCTAGACATAACTTCGATATTCTCTCTGCTAAATATTTCGATACGACAATTTGTGTGGGTTATCAGCGTTTTTTTGAATCACCTATATTTTGGCTAGCGATACTTACAACAATCGGATTTCAGGTCTTGTCTAATTTTGCTAATGACTACGGAGATGGAGTCAAAGGTACAGATGAAAATAGAACTGGTGAAGCACGAATGGTGGCTACAGGAGCAATTAGTGCCAAACAAATGAAA
>CAZDKB010000045.1:0-18662 GCA_964505885.1 uncultured Flavobacterium sp. | reverse complement strand
AATTAAAAACAATTTGTCATGAATAAAAACATCATCACAGCATTCATATCACTTCTTTTTCTAAGTGGTTTTGCTCAGGACAGTAAGAACGGGACATTTTCTGTCACAGAAGGATTGAAATGCACCAAAACACTGAATATCAATAACGAGGTTTCAGTGAGTATTCAAGGCCAATATCGAGTGATCAAGGCAAATGCGATTCCCAATCATAAAGTAGGGCAGTTTCCCAACTCTGGAAATCCAAATACAATCAGAGAACAAAGTAAAACCTATAGGATTGCCGCAAATCCGAAGAGAGCATCTAAACTAACTTCGGTATCCATGGATGGTTTTGGTAAAGGTTTTCCGGCTTATGAGTTTGGAGTTGCTTTAAATGGGGTAAAATTAGAGCCTACTGCGGCGGAGTTCTTTGGCGGTAGATCTAGAAATATGAATTCAGATTGGGCTTTGGAAGCTTTAAGTACAAAGGTCAACTTAGGTGATGATTGTAATAACGCACATGTACAACCCACAGGTGAATACCACTACCATGGTACACCCTGGGAATTCATCAAAAAGCTAGAAGGTAAAACCATGAAACAAGTGGGATGGGCGGCAGACGGTTTCCCCATTTATTATAAATACGGCTTTAAAGACGCTATGGACCCTAATTCAGAAGTAATAGAACTAATCTCCAGTTATCAATTAAAAAAAGGGAAAAGATCAGGAGATGGAGTGAAAGCTCCCAATGGAAATTACGACGGAACTTATGTTAGAGATTTCGAATTCGTGGAAGGTCTCGGAAACTTAGACATGGCGAATGGTAGATTTGGTGTGACTCCAGAATTTCCTGAAGGAACCTATTATTATGTAATCACTGATGATTTTCCCTCGTTGCCAAGGTATTTTGTAGGAACTCCAAGCTCAGATTTTACTGTTGGAGGTGGAATTTTAGGAAATAGAGGTAGAGAATTGGCAAGAGGACGATTCGGGAATGATAGAAATCGACAGGGTCCTCCAGAAGGAAGAAGACCCACCGCGAAACAGCTGATGAAAATGATGGATGCTGATGGTGACGGAAAGTTAAGCAAAGAAGAGGTGAGGGGTCCTTTAGCTGATGATTTTGATGAAGTTGATGCAAATGAAGATGGATTTTTATCCATTAAAGAAATAAGAAAAGCAGCTCCGAAACAACCGCAAAATAGACGTGGTAATAATAGAGGAAGAGCTGGGGGAAGAGGATTTTAATCGGTTACCTCCTTAAAAAGAACCAGATCGGGTAAGATGAGTGAAAGTCCTTCAAGAAATTGAAGGATTTTCTATTGAATGACATTTACCTCGATTTCCAATGCGATTCCGAAAACTTCTTTAATGTTTTTTTGAATTTCTAAAGCCAGTTTATGGATGTCTTTTCCTGAAGCATTTCCATAATTAACTAGGACCAGTGCCTGTTTTTCATGAACACCATATTCACCGAATCTCTTTCCTTTGAATCCTGCTTGCTCAATTAACCAACCAGCAGGTACTTTAATCTCCGTTTCAGAAACTGGATAACTAGGAACTTTAGGGTGTTTCCTTTTTATTTCTTCAAAATGCTCTATGGAGATCACTGGGTTCTTGAAAAAGCTACCACTGTTTCCAATCTCTTTTGGGTCTGGTAATTTCGACTGTCTAATCTTAATCACTGCATTAGAAATGTCTCTGATCGTCGGGTTTTTGATCTGTTGAGCTGCTAATTCATTTTCAATAGCTCCGTAACTGGTGTTTAAGGAATGATCTTCAGGTGTAAGTTGGAAGGTAACTGATGTAATGATCACCTTGTTTTTTAATTCGTTCTTGAAGATAGAATTTCGATATCCAAACTCACAATCTTCATTACTAAACTCGACCATTTGGTTTCTTTCAATGTCAATACCTCTTACTTTGGTGATCACATCTTTAACTTCCACCCCATAAGCACCAATATTCTGAATCGGTGAAGTACCTACATTACCCGGAATTAAGGATAGGTTTTCTAATCCGCCATAATTAAAATTGATACACCAGAGAACAAACTCATGCCAGTCTTCACCAGCCATAGCCGTTACTTCTAGCTTTTTCCAATCTTGTTTAACACTTATGCCTTTTAAATCAATATGAACAACTAATTTCTCAATATCTGAAGTCAGCAGCATATTCGATCCACCACTCAAAATAAAGATGTCTTTTTCTTCTTCTAAAACCTCGTGTAATTCCTGCATTGTCTGTACAGAAACGAATCGTTTAGCCTTGACATCAATACCAAAAGTATTGTAAGATTTGAGTGATATGTTCTCTTGAATAATCAATTAAGATTTGTATTGAGCTAATCCGGCTTTTAAGATCTCAACACAACGAATTAAATCTTTTTTATTCAAAACATAAGCTATTCTAACTTGATTTTTTCCTTCACCTTCAGAAGAGTAAAATCCGCTTGCCGGAGCAACCATCACAGTTTCATTATTATCATGGAATGATTCTAACATCCATCTGGCAAAATCATCAGTATCATCAACCGGTAATTCAGCCACACAATAAAATGCTCCTTTTGGGTTAGCAACTTTAACACCGTCTATTTTTTGAAGTTCAGAAATCAAAGTGTTTCTTCGTTCAACATACTCTTCTATCACATCATCAAAATAGCTTTTCGGAGTGTCAAGAGCTGCCTCACTAGCTAGAAGTGCATAAGTAGGAGGACTTAATCTTGCCTGAGCAAATTTGATAGCTGTTTCCAGAAACTGTTTGTTTTTTGAAACAATACATCCAATTCTTGCTCCGCACATACTATATCTCTTCGAAACTGAATCGATCATTATGGCATTATCCTCAAGACCTGCTTGAGCCATAACCGAAATATGTGTGTTCCCGTCATAAGCAAATTCGCGATACACTTCGTCAGCAATCAAGAATAGATCATGCTTTAGAACGATCTGCTTTAATTTGTCAATTTCTTCCTGACTGTATAAATAACCGGTCGGATTCCCAGGATTACAGATTAATATAGCCTTGGTCTTTTTGGTAATCAACTTCTCAAAGTCTTCGATCTTAGGTAAAGCAAAGTTATCGTCTATTGAAGAGATTACGGGTACTACCTTGACACCAGAGGCTGTTGAAAATCCGTTGTAATTGGCGTAAAATGGTTCTGGAATGATGATCTCATCTCCTGGATCAGTAATACTTCCTATAGTAAATAATAGCGCTTCAGAACCACCTGTCGTGGCAATGATATTATCAGAATTAACATCAATTCCATTGCCTTGGTAGTAGGTTGACAGTTTCTCACGATAGATCTCAGATCCCTCAGACCTTGCATAAGAGAGTACTTCAATATCATTATTTTTTACAGCATCTAATGCTACTTGTGGTGTTTTGATATCGGGTTGACCAATATTCAAATGAAAGACCTTGGTTCCACTCTTTTTTGCAGCTTCTGCAAATGGAACTAATTTTCTGATCGGAGATTCGGGCATTTTAAGCCCTTTCATTGATATTGAAGGCATTACAAAAAAAGTTGAATTTCACCTGCAAATTTGCAAAATAAATTTCAAAAATGGATTGATTTTTGAGGAATGATTAAAGGTTAAAATTTTCTAAAAAACAGATGACCACAAATCAAAATTTGTATTTTTAAAATTACATAAAGTCCCACCTTTGAATAAACTTTACGCTTTCATCATTCTATTCCTGTTTTTGCTGAATTCTCCAGTGAGCTCAGCACAAGATGGATTTAGGTTTTTTGATAGTTCGTACACTTATGAAGACGTTCGTTTTGAATTGATCAATAACCTGATCGTCATTCCATTGGAGATCAATGGAATCGAATTGAACTTTATTTTTGACACAGGTGTGAATAAAACCATTGTCTTCAATGCCAAGAAATCCGATACGGTTTTTTATAAATCCAAAAAGATTTACAAGTTAAGAGGCTTAGGTGGAGGAGAAGCCGTAGATGCCATCATTTCAAGAAACAATAGATTTCGAATCAATAACTTAATCTCTCATAACCAAAGTGTTTATATCATTTTAGAAGATCAATTTGACCTTTCTTCTAAGATGGGAAAGACTATTCACGGAGTCATTGGTTACGACATTCTAAAGAATTTAATCGTCAGGATTGACTATAAGAAGAAAAAAATGAGAATGTATTCTCGTAACAAATTTCATTGGAAAAAGTGTCGTAAATGCGAAGAGTTCCCTCTCACTATCTACAGGAACAAGCCCTATATGGAAGCTCTGGTTCAAGTCAATGATAGCGTTCCTAATGTTCCTGTTAAAATGTTGATTGATTCTGGGGGTTCAGATGCTCTTTGGATCTTTGAACATACAAAGGATTATTTGGTGACTCCAAAGAAGTTTTTTGATGACTTTTTAGGGGTAGGGTTAAGCGGAACTATCTATGGAAAGAGGAGCAGAATCAATAAATTAGAAATTGGAAACTTCAAGATCAAAGAACCCACGGTTTCTTTTCTGGATAGTATATCTACTCAGAATGCTAGACGATACGAAGAGAGAAATGGAAGCATTGGGAACAATATTCTGAAACGTTTTAAGGTCTGGATCGATTATGGAAATAAGAAGATCATGTTGAAGAAGAACGGACCGTTTACTGGTGGTTTTGAATATAATATGAGCGGCTTAGAGGTTGTATATGACGGTAAAAGTCTGGTAGAGGTTCAAAATACCAAGTTTGGAGAAAGCTATGGAAGAGACATGAACAAAGACAATAGTGCCACAAATTCAGTTTCAATTGTTACAAGTTATAGCTATAAGTTCAAACCAAGATATAAGATAAATACTGTAGTAAAAGGATCTCCAGCTCATATTGCAGGAGTTTTACCTGGAGATATTCTTTTTAAGATCAATGGTAAGTTTGCTCACGATTTTAAGCTGAGCGAAATAGTAGAAAAGTTTCAAAGAAAACCAAATAAGAAAATTAAACTCACAATTGTAAGAGGAGAAGAAACCTTGACAATAGAGTTTAAACTAAAAAAGATCGTTTAGCTTCCTGTTGAAAGCATGTTCTTCTTTTTCTCAGGAGCACCAACTTTTTGAATATAACCCTTTATTTTGATCATTTTTCTTGGCGTTTTTGCATTGGAGAAAATGGTGATAGCTTTTGAGAATCCACCTAATCTTTTAGTGTCATAAGATACTTCAATTTGCCCCTTTTCACCCGGCATGATAGGTTGTTCAGGCTTTTTTGGAACAGTACATCCACAAGAGGCTGTTACTTTTGTGATCACTAAAGGCGAATCTCCAACATTTGTAAATTCGAAAATGCGTTTCCCTTCCGCACCTTGAGAGATCTTCCCATAATCTATGGTTTCAGTTACGAATTTGAATGCTGGTTTATTGTCTTGTCCGAATGAAGTAAACCCTACAAATAAAATCAATGCAAATGTCAATACTGTTCTCATCTTTTCTTTTTTTGTTCAGTAAAAGTACTAATTATTGTTATTCTATCAATATAACGATGTAACAATGTGTTAATTTAACAATAGGTTTATTTGGTTATCTGTTGATTTGTTTAGTCTACAATCAGTAGAAAGTAGAAAGGAGAAAGTAGAAGGGTATATTAGATTATAGATTCAATGGTTATGTTGTGTTTGTAAATTTAACTAATCACTAATCACTAATCACTGACATCAAACATCTAACATCAGACTTTTCTTCTTAAAAGGACTAACAAATTGAGTCTTTATTAAGGGACCATTGCCTTAGTCCAAGTATTAATTTCATTCACTTTTTTGAATATTTGAATGAAAAAATTCATGTACTTTTGTGGGCTACATTCAAAAAGTATTCCAACATATGAGTATTCCATCAAAGTACGATGCAAGTTTAGTAGAGGACAAGTGGTATGATTTCTGGATGAAACATAAGTTTTTTCATTCAGAAGTTGATGAAAGAGAGCCTTACACAATTGTCATTCCACCACCGAATGTTACCGGAGTCCTTCATATGGGTCATATGCTCAATAATACCATTCAAGATGTGTTGATCCGTCGTGCTCGTTTGTTGGGTAAAAACGCTTGTTGGGTACCAGGAATGGACCATGCATCCATTGCAACTGAAGCAAAGGTAGTTGCTAAATTGAAGGAGGAAGGAATCGATAAGAGTACTTTAACTCGTGAACAATTTTTGGAGCATGCTTGGGAATGGAAAGAGAAGTATGGAGGGATCATTCTTGAACAACTAAAGAAATTAGGGGCTTCATGTGATTGGGACAGAACGAAGTTTACGATGGATCCTGATATGTCTGAGGCAGTGATTAAAGTATTTGTTGATCTTTACAATAAAGGCTTGATCTACCGTGGTTACAGAATGGTAAACTGGGATCCTCAAGCAAAAACTACTTTGTCTGATGAAGAAGTAGAATATGTTGAGAAACAAGGGAAACTTTATTATGTAAACTATAAAGTCGAAGGCACTGATGAGACCTTGACCATCGCAACAACTCGTCCTGAAACTATTCTTGGAGATACCGCAATTTGTATCAATCCAAATGATGAGCGTCATCAAAATTTAAGAGGAAAGAAAGCTATTGTTCCTATTTGTAACAGAGTGGTTCCAATTATTGAGGATGAATATGTAGATGTTGAGTTTGGTACAGGTTGTTTAAAGGTGACACCAGCCCATGATGAAAATGATAAGGTTCTTGGTGATAAGCATGGTCTAGAAGTAATAGATATCTTCAATGAAGATGCTTCTCTCAATTCTTTTGGGATGCATTATGAAGGGAAGGATCGATTTGCAGTTAGGAAAGAGATCGTAAAGGAGCTTGAAGAAAAAGGTCATATTCTTAAAATAGAAGATTACAACAATAGAGTTGGTATCTCTGAAAGAACAAAAGCTATCATTGAACCTAGATTATCCGATCAATGGTTCTTGAAAATGGAGGATCTTGCGAAACCTGCCTTAGATTCTGTATTGCAGACAAGAGAGGTGAAATTATTCCCAAGAAAGTTTGAAAATACTTATCGTCACTGGATGGAGAATATCCGCGACTGGAACATCTCTCGTCAGCTATGGTGGGGACAGCAAATACCTGCTTACTACTATGGTGATGGTAAAGAGGATTTTGTAGTCGCTGAAACTCCTGAAGAAGCTCTTGAACTTGCTAAAGAGAGGACTCAGAACTCAGAACTCGGCATTCAAGACTTACGTCAGGATGAGGATGTGCTTGATACTTGGTTCTCATCTTGGTTATGGCCAATCTCTGTTTTTGACGGAATTAGAAATCCTGAGAACGAAGAAATACAATATTATTATCCAACAAACGACCTTGTTACCGGACCGGACATTTTGTTCTTCTGGGTGGCTAGGATGATTATTGCTGGATATGAATATAAAGATGCTAGACCTTATGAGAATGTTTATTTAACTGGTCTTGTAAGAGATAAGCAAAGAAGAAAGATGTCAAAGCAATTAGGGAATTCTCCTGATGCTTTGAAATTGATTTCTGATTATGGAGCAGACGGAGTTCGTGTAGGGCTATTATTAAGTTCTGCCGCGGGTAATGACCTGATGTTTGACGAAGCTCTTTGTCAGCAAGGAAAAGGTTTGGCTAATAAGGTTTGGAGTGCATTCTATCTCACCACTCTATGGGAAACCTCTGGTTCTGTTGAACAACCGAAATCAGCTGAAATAGCGATTAAATGGTATCGTTCTAAATTCAATAAGGTAGTAGAGGAAATCGAAGATCATTATTCAAAATACAGATTATCGGATGCTTTGATGGCAATCTATAAATTGATATTTGATGATTTCTGTGGTTTATTCTTAGAATTGGTAAAACCTCCTTATCAGCAACCGATTGATCAAAAGACTTTTGATGAGGTGATTGGTTTATTTGAAGATAACTTGAAGATCTTACATCCGTTTATGCCGTTCTTAACAGAAGAAGTTTGGCAAACTATGAAAGACAGAACTCCAGAAGAAGCCTTGATCATTGCATCTTATCCAGAGCAGGGTTCTTATGATGAAGAATTGATTTCTAGTTTTGATTTTGCTTCTGATGTGATTTCAGGATTGAGAACTGTTCGTAAAGAGAAGAACATTGCGTTCAAGGAGGCTATCGAGGTTTTTGTTATGAACAATGAAGGCGTGAGTGATGAGTTTAATGCTGTAATTCAAAAAATGACAAACGCTTCGTCTATAAAACAGGTAAACGAGAAAGTTGAAGGCGCTTCTTTTAGAGTGAAATCTAATGAGTATTTCGTTCCGATTTCTATGGATAATATCAATGTAGAAGAGGAGATTGAAAAGCTAAGCAAAGAATTAAAAAGAGCTGAAGGATTTTTGATTGGAATTCAAAAGAAATTGTCAAATGAGCGATTTGTAAATAATGCTCCAGAAAAAGTAATTGAACTAGAGCGTAAAAAAGAATCAGATACTTTAGCGAAGATCGAAACGATTAAATCAAGTTTAGATTCATTACAATAATAAGTCTAGACTAAATAATATTACCACGCTATTGGTGAACTTACCTTATGGTTGGAACGCTCGTATTATTCAAAATGGATCCCGATTCTTATATACAGATGCTTTAGATATTTACAGCGTCTCAGTAGATGAATTAGGACTTAAGTTTTAGTTTGAATGGCTTTTCTAAAACCTATGGTCGCCAAGAACCCGACTAGAGGAAAAATAGTAAACACTAAAAATAGATCCTGATATTCAATGACGGTTGGGTTTTTACCTAACATATATCCAGAGATCAAAGACATGAATATATCTGGTGTAAATCCGAGAACAGAGATTATCCCGACCACAGTTCCCGTAATGGCAATTGGAGTTTTTGCTTCTTCAATTATAGCAAAATAGAGTCCGCGTAAAGCATAGGTTCCAATGACCATCGCAAAGAAGGTAAGCATTGAGAATAGTAGAGGAACTTTTTCAATCCACCCTAAACCGATTAATAAAGAACAGGCTGTCATCAATGCAAATCCGTATAATATGAACTTTGAGGCGATATATCGATCGGCAATCCAACCAATAAAGAAGGCTACAAATGGTCTCAAGAACTGAATAGCAACTCCAAAATTATACGATTCTTGTAATGTAAAGCCCCAAACATCTTTAGAGTAAGTGGCATACACATCTGTGATTTTATACGCAGAATAAGCGCAGATGATAAGAATTGCATGAAAATACACTTTAGGAATACGAAGCAATTTAAAAGCTTGTAAAAAATCTATTTGCATTTTTTGTTTGCCTTCAGCCTCCTTTTCTTCTTTAGGGAGAATAAACCAAACAAATAGAGACACTAGAAGAACAACTACAGTCACGAAACCAATAATATATTGCATGGTAATGACCTTTTGCTCCTGAGGAATAGAATCTCCTGATTGCGGAAAAAAGAAAGCTGGAATAGAGGCCCCAATCAAGGCTATAGTAGCTGCAAATAACCCACGGCCTCCATCTAACAACCCAAAGGAAAGCCCTTGATTATTCTCGTTTCCCCATTGTCTTGTAGCTTTGATCAATGAAGCCCAGAAAAGTAGGATGGTAGAAATTCCCCAAAATCCATACAAAACTGTTAATCCCGTCACAGATGGGATTGTGATCATATAAGTCCCACCAAGCCCTGTTGCAATTAAAGAAATAACAAGAAGTTTTCTTGGTTCGTATTTGTCCGCGAAGAAACCGCCAAAAAAGTAGGCAATCACTGCTGTGATTCCATAGATCGCTTGTGCTTCACCGATCTGATCGTCTGTCATTAAAAAGGCATCACGTATGATAGCTCTAAAAACGCGAATTAAGATAAAAGGCAATAGAAATACTGCTTCACCTGCAATGATGAGTGCAAAAATGGAGAGGGCCTTATTCTTTTTTGACATAAGTTTAGAAAGTCAAAAGATAAGAATTAAATCAATGCCTCTTTTAAAATGCTCACTGGATGTTTCGCTATTCTCTTTGTTCCATCATAGATCTGATGTCTACAACTGGTCCCGGCAGCAGCAATGATGGTTTCTTTTGGAGTGTTACGAACCTTAGGGAACAATGTGTCCTCACCAACTTGCATACTCACTTTGTAGTGTTCTTTTTCATACCCAAAAGAACCCGCCATTCCGCAACAACCCGTATTCATGATAGTGGGTTTGTAATTCTTAGGAATATTCAGAATCTGGAAGCTAGAATGTGTGCTAGATAATGCTTTTTGATGACAATGACCATGAATTTTTAACTCTCTTTCTCGATTGGTAAACTGACTGGATTTTATATTTCCTTTACTGTATTCCTGACTCAAGAATTCCTCTATGGTAAAGGTATTGGATGCAATAGACTTTGCTGATTCTTTATCATCCGCCAAACGTAAATTTTCATCTCTGAAGGTTAGAATAGCTGAGGGTTCCAAACCGATCAAAGGTGTACCTGATGATATCATATCTTTACAAAATGCTACATTCTCGTTAATGATTTCTTTAGCTTCCTTTAAAAATCCTTTCGAAATATAGGTTCTACCACTTTCCAAATAATCAATAGGAATCACATTATAGTTTAATGATTCTAAAAGGTAAACAGCGTCAACAGCCAATTCAGATTCCAAATAGTTGGTAAACTCGTCCACAAAAAGATAAACGGTTTTCTCTGTGTTCTTTTCGGTGGTTCTCTTTCCTTTTGATATAGCTGTATAGCTTTTGGTAGCCCTAGGAATGGTTCTCTTCTGATGAATACCAATCACACTTTTGATTAATGATCCTGTTATTGGATTTCTAGCAAAAGCATTGTACAATCCCGGAACTTTGGACGCGATCCGATTGAATTTCGTCGATGTGGCGAAAGACTTACTCCTAAATGAATATCCATTTTCTTCTTGATATTGATATAGAAACTCACTTTTCAAAGCAGCTACATCCACGTTACTAGGGCATTCAGAAGCACAAGCTTTACAACTTAAACATAGGTCAAAGACCTATTTTAATTCTTTATGATCAAACTTATTTACCTTGTCTGAGTTTGTTAGAAATTCACGTAGAGTATTGGCTCTTGCTCTGGTCGTGTCTTTTTCATCTTTTGTTGCTCTGTAACTCGGACACATAGCTCCACCAACAGAGGCAGGTTTTCTGCAATCTCCAGATCCATTGCACTTTTCAGCAAGTCTTAAAATACCCTGATTATCGGAAAAATCTTGGATAGTTTCAATTTCTGGTTCTTCTCGATCTACTTCATATCGAAGACTTTCATCCATTGCATAAGCATCTGTGACTTTTCCTTTATTAAAAATGGTATTAGGATCAAATGCTTTTTTGATTCTCTTTAGTAGCTGATAGTTCTTTTCACCAATCATCAGTGGAATAAACTCTGCGCGAACAATTCCATCACCATGTTCACCACTGAAAGAACCTTCGTATTTTTTTACGAGTTCGGCGGTTTCTGTTGTGATCTTTCTAAAAAGATCCACATCCTCCGATTTTTTTAGATTCAGGATAGGCCTTAAATGTAATTCACCCGCACCTGCATGAGCATAATAAACAGCCTTTTGCTGATACTTATCCATGATCTGAGTGAACTCTTCTATATAATTAGGAAGATCATTTAGATCTACTGCGGTGTCTTCTATACAAGCCACTGCCTTAGGATCACCTATCATATTTCCAAGTAAGCCTAGACCAGCTTTTCTCAAATCGAATACTCTTTTGATATCTGATCCTTTCACTTTTGGATGATGATATCCAAAGTTGTTCTTTTCAAGATCTTTGATTAATTGATCTGCTAAAGCATCAGCTTCTTCAGGAGTATTTGCTGAAACCTCATTGATTAAAACAGCCTCCGGATTTCCTTTTATAAAAAACCTATTTTGTAATTGCTCTCGGTTATTTTTTGTGCAGTCTAAAATGACCTTATCCATCAGTTCACAGGCGTATAGCTTATGATCCATGGCCAAGACCGTTGCTTTCAAACTTTCATTGATACTTTCAAAATGCGAAGCAACGATGACGCTATGTGCAGGCTGAATTTCATCCAGCTGCAGGGTTATGGCAGTAGAGAAAACCAAAGTTCCCTCACTTCCCGATAATAGTTTTGCAACATTAATGGTTTCACTCTTACCTCCAAATAGATCAGAGTCAAGCAGTTCGTCAACAGCATAACCGGTATTTCTCCTGTGAATAGATTTCTTTGGGAATTGAGAACGAATTTCTTGTTGAATTTCCTTTTGAGAAAGTTCATTGTAAAGAGATCGATAAATTCTTCCTTCCAAGGAATTTTCCCTAGATTTTGATTTAAACTCCTCGGAACTGATTTCAGAAAAAGTGGCCTCAGCTCCATCGCTCAATAACCCTTCTATTTGTAACACTTTGTCTCGGGTCACTCCATATCGAATAGAAGTGCTTCCAGAAGAGTTGTTCCCAACCATTCCACCAATCATACATCTGTTGGACGTAGAGGTGTTCGGACCGAAAAACAAACCAAAAGGTTTTAAAAAAAGGTTGAGTTCATCGCGAATAATACCAGGTTGTACAGTAATGGTTTTTGCAATTTCATCAAAGGCTAGGATTTCGGTAAAATGTTTTGAAACATCTACCACAATACCATCCCCAACACACTGTCCTGCTAAGGATGTTCCCGCGGTTCTTGGGATTAGGGTTATTTGATGCTTGTTGGCAAATCCAATCAATTTTTGAATATCAAGACTGTTTTTTGGATAGGCAACTGCAGTCGGGATTTTTCTGTAAACAGAAGCATCCGTTGCATACAAGCTTTTATAAAGGTCATCAAAAAAAAGCTCTCCTTGAAGAGAACTTTTGAGTTGTTGTAAAATTTCTTCTTTCATCATTCTATCTACATCTGTACATTCTTTTCAATCGGGAATTGCGCAGGAATATCTTCTGGTTTTTCTTCTAGCATTTCCCTTAGATTGATCTCAATCCCTCTAGCAATTCCTGATATAGGCACATCATTTGCAGTTCCTTCAAAAGGATTTTCGCCCACTCTTGCCATTCTCTCCATAATGTGAAATGCCCAGGAAACAGAAGCGCAAAAAGGAACTGACAACCAAATGAACATGTCACCGATCTTAGGATAGTTAGTCATAAAATCGAGGCTAATTTCGGCAAATTCTGGAACGATACCAAAAGGTAATAGAACAATAAATAACCTTACTAAATAATAAGCCAAACTAGCATATTGTCTAGGGTATGGGAAATTTTTGATTCTTTCTGATTTTCCCTGATGGGTAAATAGTTCTTCTAGCACATTCTCTAACTCAAGAAAGGCAAATTCCCATATATACCCTTGATCTTTTAATTCTCTAATGTGTTTGGATTGTAAATAAAGAACAGCTGTTTGTTTATTTCCTTTACTCAATACATATTCTCGTTCTTCAGCTGAGAGATACATCAACAGATTATCTTCAAGAGAAGAAACTTTTTCTGGTATATGGATCATCTTTGCCCATTCTCTGTTGGTTTTAGAATCTTCAAAAGCTTCCCAACTTTTCTTCTGGCGCATAGCATATCTCAAAGTGGTCATCCATGCAATATGACGATAGATCAAGACCCTTTTATGTTCTTTCAAATCTTTGTCTGACATGGGTTTTATGGCATGCTGATTATTTAACATGTCTTGGATCATCATCCCCCAAGTTCTCGAGGTGTTTACTATCGCTCCCCAGATCTTTCTTGCCTCCCAGATACGATCGTAGGCCGAGTTGTTTTGGAATCCAACAAGAAAAGCAACTGCTGTACCAATTAATGCCACAGGAGTCCATGGAACATGAAGAAATTCGAAATCAAAGACCTTATAGAATACTGCTATCAATCCAGTATAAACAAGAAATACAAGTATCTCCCATCTAGACCAGAGAAACATGTCTTTGACACTATAACGTTTTTTGGTTAGCATGATTGTTGATTCGAATCAAATGTAAGTCTTTCTTTTTAAGTTCAAAAGGTAGTTTTTGGAAAGTTCATTCTTTTAAATATTCGTTAATGTTAAGAATTATTTCGACTTAATCTTTAGATTTACAATTCATGAAAATTGTACTCCGAGTTTCCTTTATACTTTATGCTGCCATTGTATTTGGCTTGGGTGTTTATATTTATATTATAGACCTTCAAGGCCATAATATTTGGACTCGGGTTAAGAATAATCCCGTTTTTTTGATTCCTCTCTTGTGGATTTTTCTTTCTTTACCCAGCCTGATATTTAATTTTGAAAAACTTTTAAGGCTTCCAAAAAAATCAAAGTCCTATCCAGTAACGAGAATTGTTGATCTCATTTTCTCTGTTGTTATGATGGTCGTTTCGGTGTTATTTGCCATTGGTTACTCGGCATTTTTATATACCACTACTAATACTGATTTTAACATTGGAGAACTTGTTCTTCCTTATCTTTTATTGACGGTTTCACTTGCCTTAAGTATTTTACTTTTAATAGATAATCTTAGGTTTCACAAAAGCTATGAGATCATCTCTATAGACGATTCTATCAATCAAATTGGGAAGTAGATTGCTTTATTATTTTCCTGTATTTTAGGGCTGCCTAAAATAATTCAAAATGCGCAACACATTTTTGCTCCTTTTCTTATTAATCCTTTTCAATTCCTGCTCGTCAGGTAATGAAGATCGAATTGCTGATACCTTGATCATGAATGCTAAGGTCTATACTCTTAGTTGGAATGATCCTGATTTGGAAGGAGTTCCAGCCAGCAATGCACCTTACAGCAATGAGAAATGGACTTTCGATGCCGAGGCAATTGGAATCAAGGGAAACAAGATCATTTTTGTTGGATCAGAATCAGATGCTGAAGACTTTCAAGACGGAAGCACTCAGATCATAGATGCCAATGGAGCTATTGTCATACCCGGGCTGATTGAATCTCACGGCCATTTGCAAGAATTAGGTGAAAAGAATGAAGCCATAAAGCTTCAAGGATTGAATAAAATAGAGATCATCGATTTGATGGTTGAAAGGGCTAAAAAAGTTCCGAAAGGAGAATGGATCATCGCGTCGGGATGGGATGAAGCAGTTTTTGCCAATGATTATCCTGATATGAAATCACTTAGTAAATTAACACCTGAACATCCCATTGTACTGGTAGGTTTAAGGGGCTTTGGAGTGATGGGTAATCAACTTGCATTCTATAAGGCAGGCATTGATAAAACGGCCGAAGCGAAAGATGGAGGAGAAATCTTAAAAGATTCAAATGGAGAATTGAGATATATTTTACTCAATCAATCTAAAAAACTTCTCTTAGATAAGATTCCTCAAAAGACCTTGGAGCAACGCACTCGAATCATGAACTATGGATACAATGAATTGATCAAACTCGGATTCACTACGACCCATAATTTAGGGGTAGATAATTTCCATATGGAAGTATATGAAGACCTTTTGAAAAAAAATCTGCTTCCGATGAGGACACATGCCTTCATAGCAGCAAGAATGTACAATATCGATGAAGTCAACAAATGGTTGGAGAAAGGTCCTACAAATGATGATGAATCTTTCTTACAGGTTAAAAGTTTTAAGGCCTATTATGATGGTTCTTTGGGTTCCAGAGGTGCCGAGTTCTTAGAAGAATATTCCGATAAGAAAGGACATAAAGGAGTAGGAGGAGAAGCGTATGGTTTTTATGATGACCTAATCAGAAAGGCCATGGATAAAGGATTTCAGATGGCTATTCATGCTATAGGTGATAAAGCTAATCGAGATGTTTTAGATCTTTATGAGAATCATTTTGAATCTCACCCAGAATCCAGAGATCGTCGTCATAGGATTGAACATGCTCAAGTTGTGCATCCTGATGATTTTTCACGATTTCATGAATTGAATGTCACTGCTTCAATGGAACCAGCTCATGCAGTTGAGGACATGCCATGGGCTATTGACAGGGTAGGAGAAGAAAGAGTCAAAGGTGCATATGCATGGAGAACTTTACGAAAGAATAAAGCACATGTGATCTTTAACTCTGATTTCACTGGCTCCGATCCAAGTTTCTTTTACGGAATGTATTCAGCGATTACCAAGAATAAAAAAGGGACAAATGAGACCTACTTTCCAGAGGAAGCCTTTACAAAGGAAGAAACCTTAAGAGCCTATACCATTTGGGCAGCATATGCTGCACATCAAGAAGATCTGACCGGAACGATCGAAGTTGGAAAATGGGCGGATCTCACTTTTATAGATACCGATATCTTAAATGCTTCTGCCGAGGAAATTCTGAACGGTCAAGTTTTAAAAACTATGATCAATGGAAAGATTTTATATGAAAAATAGTTGGTTAGATGAAAAGAAAGTTTTTTCTCCTCCACTTTTCTAAGTGCGATTCTGATTAACTCTTTCCAAGAACGGTCTCAAAAATTTCGTTTATTTTTGTGTGAAACCAAATTCAAATCTCACATGAAGAAATTTACTATCGCTTTTGTGCTGTTATTTATGACTTTCTCATTATCAGCGCAAAAAGTAGACTTACGTTATTATATCCCAGGTGATGAACGTTACAATACAAACATTCCAACCCCAAAAGAAATTATCGGTCATGAAGTAGGTGAGTGGCATATTACCCATGATAAATTGGTAGAGTATATGAAAGCTCTAGCAGCATCTTCGGATCGAATCTCAATAGAAGACAGAGGAAAAACCTATGAAGGCCGACCTATCTTATTATTAACGATCACTTCTCCCGAGAATCATAGAAATTTAGAAGAAATCAGAAAGAGACATATTGAAGCCACCAACGATGCCTCTGTTGATGTATCTAATGATCCAATTGTGGTCTATCAAGGCTTTTCAATTCATGGAAATGAACCCAGTGGATCCAATGCGGCATTGGCAGCAGCTTATTATTTAGCGGCTTCTTCAAAACCCTCTACTGAAAAAATATTGCGAAATACTGTGATCTTATTTGATCCATCATTTAATCCTGATGGATTACAAAGATTTGCTTATTGGGCAAATACAAATAAGAGTGAGAATATCAACCCTGACCCTAACGATAGAGAATACAATGAAGTTTGGCCAAGAGGAAGAACCAATCACTATTATTTTGATATGAACAGAGATTGGCTTCCTGTTCAATTACCTGAGTCTCGAGCTCGTATTAAGACTTTCCATAAATGGTTGCCAAATATTTTGACCGACCATCATGAAATGGGATCTAATTCTACCTTTTTCTTTCAACCTGGAATTCAGAGTAGAACACATCCTATGACACCACAAATGAATCAGGAATTAACCAAAGAGATCGCAACTTATCATGCGGCAGCACTTGATAAGATCGGATCACAATATTACTCAGAAGAAAGCTTTGATGACTATTATTATGGTAAAGGATCGACCTTTCCAGATATTCAAGGAAGCATTGGGATCTTATTCGAACAAGGGAGCTCAAGAGGTCATGCTCAAGAAACTTCTAACGGATTATTAACCTTCCCATTCACTATCCGAAATCAATATACAGCTGCAATGTCTACTCTTGAAGCAGCGACTAATATGAGAGTAAAGATCAAAAAGTATCAGCAAGATTTTTACAAAAAAGCAAGAGCAGAAGCTTCAAAAAGTAAGGCCATTGTATTTGGTGATTCCAAAGATGCAGCAAAAGCCTATCACTTGGCTGAAGTAATGAGCAGACAGAATGTTAAGATTCATGAGGTAAAATCCGACTTTACTTTAAATGGAAAAGAATTCAAGAAAGGGTATAGTTATATGATTCCTATGAATCAAAAGAATCAAAGATTGGTAAAAGCAATGTTTGATGTAAGAACTAAATTTCAGGATAGCTTATTCTATGATGTCTCGGCATGGACGTTCAATCATTCCTTTGGTGTAGATTATGCGGATAATGTATCACTAAATAGAGCAGGAGCAGAGATTACAAACCTTCAGCCAAAACAGGGTACAGTAAGCTATAAAAGTGATTATGGATATTTAATGCCATGGAATGAGTACTACTCGCCAAAAGCTTTAAATGCCATTCTTCAGAAAGGTTTAAGAGCCAAGGTATCTATGAAGAACTTTAAAAATGGCGGAACCTCTTATGATTATGGAACTATTTTTATTCCAGTTCAGAATCAGAAGTTGAATGCTTCAAAAATGTTCAGATTCTTAACGGTTGTTGCCCAAGAATCTCATCTAGACATTAACGGTGTAAAAACCGGATTAAATGAAGGAATTGATTTGGGATCCAATAATTTTAGAAATGTGACCAAACCTAAGGTGGCTATGTTGGTAGGTGGAAATATCTTTGGGAATGATGCAGGTGAGATCTGGCATTTGTTCGATCAAAGATTTGATATGCATATTACTAAATTAGACATGAGTTACTTCACTCGAGTTGATTTGAGTAAATACACCACCATCATTGTTCCCAATAGTTCAGGAATGGATAAAAGTACCGCTGATAAATTAAAGGCATTTGCTCAAAATGGAGGGATTGTAATTGGTTTTAGAAATGCAGCACGATGGATGAATTCTCAGAAGCTGATCAAACTAGAGTTTGATAGAGCGAAGATGGATTCGATTAAGAATGTGTCTTTTGAAGAACGTTCTTTACAATCTGGGGCTCAAGTCATTGGAGGTGCAATCTTCGAAGCCAAGATTGATCGTTCTCATCCTGTGAATTTCGGTTATAAGAATGAAAAGATCGCTTTATTTAGAAATACAACTGTATTTATTAAACCCGACAAACGAAGCTATAACAATCCAATTCAATATACCAA
>CAZDKB010000044.1:0-18812 GCA_964505885.1 uncultured Flavobacterium sp. | reverse complement strand
TTATGGCAATGATCTTATAGCCTTCTTTATGAAAATGAAGCATTTGCTTAAATAATTAAATAGATGTACAAATATACGAAGGGAGCCACAAACAACAAGCTATCTAAACGGTCATACATACCTCCGTGACCTGGCATTATATTTCCGCTGTCTTTGATACCAGCAAGTCGCTTGAACTTAGATTCGACTAAATCACCGATCGTACCTAGTATAGAAACGATAAGAGCCAATGCAACCCATTCATAGGTAGTAAATAAATCTGAATAATAAGCGATTACCGCAGCCGTAATGACGGTGAATAAAACACCACCGAAAAATCCTTCAATAGTTTTCTTTGGAGAGACACTTTCGTATAATTTATTCCTGCCAAAGTTCTTCCCTACAAGGAATGCAAAACTGTCATTCGCCCAGATCATCAGCAATAAATAAATGATGATATACGGTTCATAATCTCCAAGAGCAAATGGTAAGAACATCAAAAAACCAAAGGAAAGGACTAAATATCGAACGGTGATATCTTCTTTCAAAATTGGATTACTAGGTGTTTTGAGTTTTTTGGAAAATAGAAAAATAATTGTTTGGATTGAACCGGTTAATGCGATTCCCAACAATATTAATACCCCCTCAATACTCTCCTCCATAAAAGCGAACCAAACAATAAGAGAAGCAAATGTTGCAAAAGCTACATACGCCTTCGATTTTATCAATTTGGAAAACTCATAAATACAGATAATTCCGAATATGGCAGTAAGGGTAACAAAGGACTCTTTAGAGTACAGAACAGAGCCAATAAAAAGGGCTACATATACCAGTCCGGATAAAAGTCGTTGCACAAAGCTACTCATCTTAAAGATCTTCTAACAGCAACAAATATAAGTTCTTCGAGTTGCTGTTGCCATAATTTAAAAAATTATCATCTTCCTTTTCTACGGAGTAATTCTTCACAGCACTGATATTGGTAGGAATATCGTCTTTGCAGTTTGTTTTGATCCCTGTCAATCCCTCTCCTGTATCTTTTACCAATTGACTAGTGGTTGCAAATACCACAAAGTTCTCTGTCAATGAAGCGATTTTATGAGTACTTAGTTGATTTGAAGAAAAAAGAATGTCACCGTTGTCAGAAATCAAATGCTCGCAAGTAGTAAAAAATGGAAACATATTATCAAAGTCTTTGACCACTTTGGTTTTCTTGTTCTTTACAAACTTCTTGATCTCCTTGTCTCTGCAAGTGATCTTTTCCCATTTGTTCTCATCTAATATATGCTCAAGGTTGGAAGCAACTTCTTCTTTGGAAATGCAATACAAGAACTTTCCACCTTTTTTGATGAAGTTATGCACAAAAGCATCATCCAAAGAGAGGTGCACTTCTTGTTTGATTGCTTCCTGCTCTTTGGATGATGTCTTGCCAAATAATTTCTTTAAGAAACTCATTTAAAGATTAACTATTGTCTTCAGTAACTTCTTCTTTTGTTTCGTCTTCTTCGTTCTTTTTCTCAAAAGGTCGTTCTCCAAAAATCTTTAAAAGATCGTCTTTGAAGATCACCTCTTTTTCCAATAGCAGATTCGCTAATGTAGTCAACTTTTCTCTATTCTGCTCTAAAATCTGAATCGCTCTTTCGTATTGAGACTCGATCATTTTAGAGATTTCCTCATCTATAGTCTTCGCTGTTTCCTCACTGTAAGGCTTGATAAAAGCATCTTGACCTGAAGAATCGTAGTAAGTAATATTTCCAACTTTATCATTAAGTCCATATACAGTAACCATTGCTCTCGCTTGTTTGGTCACCTTCTCTAGGTCACTTAATGCACCTGTTGAAATTTTATCAAAAATGATTTTTTCAGCAGCACGTCCTCCCAAAGTTGCACACATCTCATCCAACATTTGCTCTGTTTGAACAATCATTCTTTCTGCTGGTAAATACCATGCAGCTCCTAAACTTTGCCCACGTGGCACTATGGTTACCTTTACCAAAGGAGCAGCATGTTCTAACATCCAACTTACCGTAGCATGTCCCGCCTCATGGAAAGCTATTGTTTCTTTCTCTTTTGGCGTGATCACCTTGTTCTTTTTCTCTAATCCACCTACAATTCTGTCTACTGCGTCTAAGAAATCTTGATGATGAATGGATTTCTTATTATTTCTTGCCGCTATCAAAGCAGCTTCGTTACACATATTTGCAATATCCGCTCCAGAGAATCCCGGTGTTTGCTGCGCTAAGAATTCTAAATTAACATCCTTGGCTAATTTCAAAGGCTTGATGTGTACTTCGAAAATGGCTTTTCTCTCATTCAAATCTGGAAGATCCACATAGATCTGGCGGTCAAAACGCCCGGCTCTCATCAATGCTTTATCTAGCACATCTGCTCTGTTAGTAGCTGCTAATACAATCACGTTGGTATCCGTTCCAAAACCATCCATCTCAGTTAATAGTTGGTTCAAGGTATTTTCTCTTTCGTCATTACCACCAGTCATGCTATTTTTTCCTCTGGCACGTCCGATAGCGTCAATCTCATCAATAAAAATAATGGAAGGTGATTTTTGCTGAGCTTGTTTGAATAGGTCACGAACTCTTGAAGCTCCTACACCTACAAACATTTCAACAAAATCTGATCCCGATAAAGAGAAGAAAGGAACTCCTGCTTCCCCTGCAACCGCTTTTGCAAGTAATGTTTTACCCGTTCCTGGAGGTCCAACTAATAATGCTCCCTTTGGAATCTTACCTCCCAAAGAAGTATATTTTTCTGGACTCTTTAAGAAATCAACAATCTCTTGAACTTCTTCTTTCGCTCCTTCAAGACCAGCTACATCTACAAAACTTGTTTTAACCTTGGTATCGTTATCAAATAATTTTGCTTTGGATTTTCCAATGTTAAAGATTTGTCCACCGGCTCCTCCTCCACCGCTTGCTCCAGACATTCTTCTCATAAAGAAGATCCAAATAGCAATAAGTAAAATGAAAGGTAAGAAGGCAATCACCGAATCCCAGATACTTTTAGGATTATCAGATCCAACATCAAAAGTTAGATCGTAGTCCTTTTTGTAGCGATTTAATTTATCCTCAAAGTTTTTAAGGTCACCGATATTGTATTCAAAAATCGGATTTCCGGGTCTAAAGAAAGGAGAACTTGTCAATTTCTTGAATTCTTCCTTTCCTTGAGATTCTCTTTTAATGTAGATCTCTGCAACCGTTCTGTTCAGGATCATAATTCGCTCTATATCGTTAGAACGAAGAATCTCGTCAAATTTGTTGGTTGTGATCTTTCTAGAACTCAACGCATTGTCATTCAAAAATGTAATCCCTATGAAAACTATAAAAATAGCTCCATAGACCCAGTACATATTGAACTTGAACTTCGGTGCGTTTTGTTTAGTATTATTGTTTTTGTCACTCATCTCTTTCGATCAAATAATTAAATTAAACAGGGCTAATTTGAGTAATCTTAGCATCGCCCCACAAGCTTTCTATATCATAAAACTCTCTCACATGCTTCTGAAAAACATGTACCACTACATTCACATAATCCATTAAAATCCACTCTGAATTGTTCTGTCCCTCTACATGCCAAGGTTTGTCTTTTAACTCCTTGCTAACTACCTTTTGAACAGAACCTGATATAGCGTTTACTTGTGTATTCGAATTTCCAGAACAGATGACAAAGTAATCGCACACGGTGTTGTCTATGTCTCTCAAATCGAGGAGTTGAATATCTTCTCCCTTTACATCGTCGATTCCCTTAATTATGACAGCGATCAAATCATCTGTGCTAACTGGCTTTTTCGTCATTAAAATTTTTTAAATTTAAAAACAAAGTTATTACTTTTTTGCAATTATCTTGCGTATTATTAATCTAGTTTACGCTTTATTTAACAGTTGAAAATAATCAAACTTGATGCCATTGAATCCACCAATTCTTTTTTAAAAGATTTGGCTCAAAACTCTGTACTTGAAGATTATACTTCAGTGGTCACAGATAATCAAACATCAGGAAGGGGTCAAATGAATAATGCTTGGCATTCAAAACCCTTTAAAAATCTGACATTCAGTGTTTTTACTAGATTCAAAAACCTACTTATTGATCAGCAATCTTACTTAAATTTTGCAGTTTCCATTGCCATTTATAAAGTACTTAATTCTCTGTCAGTGCCTAATCTTGCTATCAAATGGCCAAACGACATTATGTCAGCTAATTCGAAAATATGTGGTCTTTTAATTGAAACCACCTTTACCAAGAATAGAATAAAGAATACTGTGATAGGAATCGGACTGAATGTAAATCAACGTGAATTTCCTGAAAATTTACTGAATGCTTCATCACTTGCAAATCAATGTGGGAAAGAGTTTGACCTGAGTCATTTACTCAGTCAATTGATCTCTGAGATCCAAACTCAAATCCAAAGAATTGAGAAAAATGAGATGAATGAAGTATACATGGAATATCAAAAACTCTTATATAAAAAGACCATCCCAACTGCCTTCAAAGACGAAAAGACGCAGTTATTTTTTATGGGAATAATACAAGGTGTTAGTGAAACAGGAAAACTTCAAGTCCAATTAGAAGACGACTCTATCTCGGAATTCGATATTAAAGAAATCTCTTTGGCTAAAGCTTAGAAATATTATCGGTCAAAGTATCAATAAAGGCTGTCAAAGGTTTTTTCACCATCATGGCCATCATCGGATTGAAATCCCCTTCAAATGTCAACTGAACATTACTTGAAGAATCTGAAACCGCTTCAATATGACCCGTTAAACTGAAGGAAAGCTTACTACTTGCTGCTCCTAAAACGATCTTAGAAAATTCTGTTTTCTCATTCAAGACCAATCGAATCTCAGGCATTCCTTTCAAGGCAAATAAAAAGGAATCTCCATCCACTTCAAACTTTTGAATACTTTCTGGCATCAACTGTTCAAAATTCTCTAGAGTTGTTAAAAATTCAAAAACCTCTTGTGCGGACTTTGTTGTGCTTACTTTTGCTCCTTCTAAATTCATAATTCTTATTGATTCCAATTACCTGGATCTTCTCTCCACTGCTGAAGTGCAGTTAGTTCCTGATCCGTTATATATTTACTATCCATTGCCTGCTCCAACAAATGAGAATAATTGCTTAGAGTGGTTAAATTTACATTTGCATTATCAAAATTCTCAGTAGCTACATTGAATTCATAAGAAAAGATAGCTACCATTCCTTTAACAACAGCACCCGACTCTTTTAAGGCTTGAACCGCATTCAAACTACTCTTTCCTGTACTGATAAGATCTTCAATGACAACAACATTCTGACCGCTTTCTAGATATCCTTCAATTTGATTCTTACGCCCATGTTTCTTTGGCTCTGGTCTCACATAAACAAAAGGAACACCTAGTTCTTGTGCAACAAGTACACCCACAGCAATAGCACCAGTTGCTACTCCAGCGATTACATCTGGTTTGCCGTATTGTGCTTCCACAATCTTCGCAATCTCCTCTTTTAAAAATACGCGGACAGCTGGGAAAGATAAGGTTACTCTATTGTCGCAATAAATGGGAGATTTCCAACCTGAAGCCCAGGTAAATGGCTCAGAAGGACTCAACTTTATCGCTTTAATTTGCAGTAGTAATTCAGCAGTTTTTTTTGCTGTATCTTTGTGTAAAATCATACGCACAAATGTATAAAGTTTTTATCAATGATAAGCCGATAATCCTAACAGATTCTCCACAAATTGGTATAGATTTTCAAGTGTATGATTTTGAAAACGTTGTCCCCGAAGAGATCATTCATAAGCTCAAAAAGAATATGATCCCAGGAGTCATTTTATTTTGTCGCAATCTTTCAGAAGCTTGGCACAGATTCCAACAACACTTTACCGTTGTGAAGGCCGCTGGCGGATTAGTCCTAAATACAGAGAATGAGTTTCTCTTTATTTATCGCGGATCGAAATGGGACCTTCCTAAAGGAAGAATTGAGGGGAACGAAACACTTGAAAACACAGCCATAAGAGAGGTAGAAGAGGAATGCGGAATCTCGGGTTTACATTTAGAGAGATTTTTAATTACCACTTATCATGTGTTTTTTCAAGGTGAAAAAACCAAACTCAAAGAAACTCATTGGTTCTTAATGAATTCAAATTACACTGGCGAATTAATCCCACAATTAGAAGAAGGGATTACCATAGCAGAATTTAAAGACGAAAAAGCAACGACTGAAGCGCTTCAGAATACGTACGCAAATATTCATTTGGTATTCGAATCTTACAGGGCTTAATACAACTTTGATTGTGAACAGGTTTGGATTATTCTTCTATCTTTGCCGCTTCTTAAAAACCCACCAAACATGAACGCATTTGTAAGAAAGAGAGTTCAAAACGTTAGAAATGATATTTTATCTGGAATCACAGTTGCCTTGGCATTAGTGCCGGAAGCCGTAGCCTTCGCCTTTGTTGCTGGAGTGGATCCTTTAGTAGGACTCTATGCAGCCTTTATGATCGGGTTAATCACTTCTGTTTTTGGTGGAAGACCAGGAATGATCTCCGGAGCTACAGGTGCACTGGCGGTAGTAATGGTTAACCTAGTTTCAGAGGGTAATGCTATGGGTGCAGAAGGAGAAAATCTAGGATTGTACTATCTGTTTCTTACTGTAATCTTGATGGGAATCATTCAAATGTTAGCGGGAATTTTTAAACTAGGAAAGTTTGTAAGACTCATACCTCACCCGGTGATGATGGGATTCGTAAATGGACTTGCCATTGTAATCTTCCTATCACAACTAGGTATGTTCAAAACAAATGTGAATGGCGAAAAAGTTTGGCTAGAAGGGCAAAATCTATACTTGATGATTGGTTTAGTTTGATTAACAATGCTAATCATGTGGGGATTGCCTAAGATAAAAGCTACCAGAAAACTACCCGAAGCTCTTATCGGAATTCTAGTAGTTTCAGCCATTGTGATCTTTTCAAACCTAGATGTTGCCACTGTAGGATCTTTTATTAGAGATGGTGGTGGTGAAGGATTGAAAGGTGGATTCCCAGTTCCTGTGATGGAAACTTTCTCTAAGATCCCTCTCAATTATGAAACTCTGACATTCATTTTCCCTTACGCACTCATTCTTGCCGCAATTGGATTGATAGAATCTTTAATGACCTTGAATCTGATAGATGATCTGACAGAAACCCGAGGGAACTCTAATAGAGAATGTATGGCGCAAGGAGGCGCGAACATAATCACCGGACTTTTTGGAGGTATGGGCGGTTGTGCAATGATCGGGCAATCTATCATCAATATCAAAGGAGGTGGTAGAGGAAGATTATCCGGAATTACCGCTGCAGTATTCTTATTGATGTTCATCCTATTCGCTTCATCTTATATCGAACAAGTTCCTATTGCCGCGTTGGTTGGAGTGATGTTTATGGTGGTGATTGGAACCTTTGCTTGGTCTAGTTTTAGAATCATGAATAAGATTCCAGTTGCCGATCTTGTTGTATTGATCCTGGTTTCTTCATTAACCGTAATCTTTGATCTTGCCATTGCCGTAATAGCAGGAGTTATTGTGAGTGCACTGGTTTTCTCATGGGAGAATGCAAAAAGAATTCGTGCCAGAAAGAGATATAAAGAAGATGGCACCAAAGTATATGAGATTTGGGGACCACTTTTCTTCGGAAGTATCTCTGCCTTCAATGAAAAGTTTGATGTAAAGGGCGATCCAGACAATGTAGAAATAGATTTTGTTGAATCTAGGGTTTCCGACCATTCTGCACTAGAGGCTATCTTTAATTTGGTGGAAAAGTATCAAAAGGCTGGTAAGAAAATCACATTGAAACATTTAAGTGAAGATTGCAAGGTGTTGCTTTATAAGGCAAGTCCGACTTTCCATGGAGTGATAGAAGAATCTATCGTTGATCCCAGATATCATTTAGCGGCGAACCCTGAGAAGTTTGAGAAATCCTTATCTGAATATAAATTCTGATTTTAGATATTAGATATAGAATTTACGATGGTAGATTTCGGAATCTCCATCTTCAAATTTTCAAATCACCAAATTGACACATTACCTCATTGGCACATTGCTACATTAGTAATTCAAACCATTCCTTGATCTATCAATGGTAAGTCTCTAACTCTGGTTCCTGTTGCATCAAAAATTGCATTACAAATAGCTGCGGCTACTGGTGGAACTCCAGGTTCACCAACTCCAGTTGGCTCATGATCATTGTCGATCAATTTGATTTGGATCTTCGGAGCATGCTTCATTCGGGTCATTTGATAATCGTGGAAATTAGATTGTTGAACGGCACCTTCTTTTACCTCAATTTTACCAAACATTGCAATCGACATACCAAAAATTGCTGATCCTTCTAATTGATTGATTACCGCATCTTTGTTCACATACAATCCGCAATCAAGAACAGTATAAACATTCTCTGCGTTCACCATGTTATTCTTTACAGAAACTTCAACGGCTGTTGCTACATAACTGTAAAAACTATAGTGAATGGCAATTCCCATTCCATGACCTTCAGGCAATTTCTTTCCATAATTTGACATTTTCTTCAGCTCTTGAAGAACGTTTTTCATGCGAGATGAGTTATAAGGGTGCGGAGAACTATTTTTCGCTATTCTATCTTCTCCGATAAGTTCCATTCTAAAATCTATCCCATCTTTTCCAGAAGCCACTGCTAGTTCATCAACAAAAGAATTGACACCGAAACCACTGATAATATTATAAACAGATCGCATCCAACCTATTCGAACATGAGCTTCCGCTTTTGCATTTTCCAGTTGGAAATTTGGAATGTCATATGGAAGGTTGGTAAATCCTTGTCCGAGTTCAAATCCCGCTGCATAATCAGACATGGGTTTGAAAGTAGATAAGATCGAAGGGAAAGCGGTTCTATATAACCAACCCGTAACTTTTCCGGAACTATCCATAGATGCTTTCATATACTGGGCACTCTGCGCATGATAATAGCTATGTTGAATATCATCTTCACGAGACCAGACCACTTGAACCGGAGCATTTAACTTCTTGGAAAGGGCAACAGCTTCTATCACGAAATCACATTTCGATTTTCTACCAAAAGCACCTCCTAACAGGCTCACATTCACTGTTACATTCTCTAAAGGCACTTCAAAGAATTTGGAGATCTCTGCTCTAACCCCTTGTGGTGCCTGAACTGGTGCCCACACTTCCACTTTACCATCGTGCATCCATGCCAAAGCATTCGGAACTTCCATGGGAGCATGCACCAAATGAGGCATTGTATAAGTAGCTTCAACTGTTTTATCTGCATTATTAAATGCCGAGGAAACATTTCCTTTTGTCCCAGGAGTCACCTTTCCTTGTTTTTGAACACGGTTAACAAGAGTCTTCTTGAACTCTTCAGTATCATACTTTCCGTTATCTCCTTTTTCCCATTCAACATTCAACAAAGCCTTCCCTTGAAAAGCCGACCAAGTATTATTGGCAACCACTGCAACACCGCCAAACATTCCAAAGAATTGTTCACCGGCGGCTGGTTTCAAAGGATCAAGCTGAATAATTTGCTCAACACCATAAACTTCCTTAGAATCAGAATCATCATAAGACTTTACCGTACCAAAGGCAGAGGGACATCTTGCAACCGCAGCATACTTCATATTAGGCAATCTTGCATCGAGACCGAACATAGCTTTCCCATGGGTAAAATCATCCATGTCTATGTTCTTCAATCTTTTACCTATATACTTAAAGTCTTTTTTATCCTTTAAGCTGATTTCAGAATCATTTGGGATGGCAATCTCTTTTGCTACATCCACCAAATCTCCGAAAGACAATTTCTTTCCTGACGAATGAACTACATAATGATCTTTTGCTTTACATTCTGAAGCATCCACAGACCAAGTTTTAGCAGCTGCTTTTTCCAAGATCAGTCTTGCCATGGCACCCATTTTTCGCATGGGATTTAACAAGGTTCTGATACTTCTTGAGCCATCGGTATTTTGATCGCCAAACTTGACATCACCAGTGGCTTGGATCACAGTAACCATGCTCCAATCTGCTTCCATCTCATCAGCAATTGCAGATGCCATAGAAGTTCTAATTCCTTGTCCCATCTCAGACCGAGTTACTACTATTCCTAATTTCCCATCTTTCTGCAATTGAATAAACAGATTGGGAACAAAAGATTCACCATCTTCCAAGGTGTTGATAATTGGTGTTTTATCATCAGAGAAATTACATCCTATTAGCAATCCTCCTGAAGCCAATCCAAAAATCTTTACGAAATCTCTACGTTGTAATTTACCTACCTTCATTATTCCTGAGTATTTCTAAGTTCAACTGCTTTGTGAATTGCTTTTCTAATTCGAACATAGGTTCCACATCTACAAATATTACCACTCATAGCATTATCAATATCTTCATCGGTTGGGGATTCATTAGCATCTAACAAGGCGGTCGCTGAGATTAGTTGTCCGGACTGACAATAACCACACTGAGGCACACTAATTTCCTTCCAAGCTTGTCTTAAGAATTCAAGATTAGGAGATTCTCCCTCTACAGTGGTAATCTGTTTACCGATAGCCAAACTTACAGGAGTGCTACAAGACCTAACCACTGTTCCGTTGATCATAATAGAGCAAGCTCCACACTGCGCAATACCGCATCCGAATTTAGTTCCTGTTAAACCTACGATATCTCGAATGGCCCATAATAAGGGCATCTCAGTCGGAACATCAATTTCATAGTCTGCTCCGTTTATTGTTAATGTTTCCATTGTTATTGAATTGGATGTTCAATTTAAGGAATTCTTTGGAGAAATATGGGTTCACAAACCTTTTGATAAAGACGATATAACGCAAAAAAGGATAAGTAAAATACTTATCCCTTTCAGTTCTGAATTATTTCTTTGAATTACAAGACCCTAAAGATCGGCAAGAGCATATGCGCTGGTTCATAATGTGGACTCTTTTTATAGATCCAATTCAATTGAGCTCTTGGGTTTTTCGAAAATTTTTCATCCGACTTCAGTTTGTCTTCGAATTCTTGTTTTATGTCTGGATTATCCTTTAAGAATTGTTCGGCAATATCTTCAAACACATAACTAGAATATCCCTCTTTTTGTTGCAATACAGTATCAAAGAAGTTCCAATTAAAGAATGAATCTGTTGCCTCTGGCTCTAAAGTTTCAATGATATATCTGATTCCGTTTTGCTTCGTTGGAATAAAAAAATCTCCTTTTACAAATTTCACATCAACAGTGTCTCGAGACACTTCTGTATTATAATGCAAGTAATGACCTTCATATGCGGATCTTCTTGTTTTATAATCCTTTATATGCAACATTTCTACTTGAATAGTTGTATCTGACTCAAATCTTGTGAACTCGATCTGATTATTTTGAAGTCTTTCTACTACCCTATTCCACCCATTTTTTAAAACATATCCTGTTGGGATAGTTATTTCTTTCTTGGATCTAAATTCATTGTAATACTCCACAGCCTCTAAATAAGGTTTGGATTGATCATAGAACAATCGCTTCCCATTGGTAACCTTGGAATCGATCATTTCACCTTCATAACCTCTAAATTGTAATAAGCTAGCTTCCTTTTTAGGATTGATTTCAAATTGAATCGGATAGGTTTCTTTCTCTAATAATTTTGAAACCGCCTTTTTGCGTAATGCCTTGATATCCGCAGATCTTTCCTCTGTAAAATCCAACATAGAAAACATGAGTTCATAAGTTTGCTCAACTCTGATCTTATAGGGTTTTAACATATGTGTTTCTACCATCATACCTAGGGTATTGAACAAGGTTGTATAACCTGTTGAATATCTTGGTGAATCAAAGAATTGAGACCAACCTTCTTTAGGAGTCTTACCCCAAACATTTACATAAGGAGTAATCGGTATCTTTTTAATAATCAAAGAGGTTTCTAGAGCTGGGCGCATTTGAGTTTCAATAAACTTCCCAAGATCTCCGCCTAATTTGTTATGCTGAGTAAACAAATGAGTGATCGCATATTGATAATCGGCACCGTTACTCACATGATTATCAATAAATACATCCGGATCAACGGTATGAAAGATCTCTGCGAAAGCCGCTGCATTCTTTGTATCCTGTTTCACAAAGTCTCGATTCAAATCATAATTTTGAGCATTCCCTCTAAAACCATATTCCTTGGGTCCGTTTTGATTTGCTCTTGTGTGAGAATTACGATTCAATGCTCCGCCAATATTATAAATAGGTATCACCGAGATCAAAGTATTCTTATAGATATCTTTCAAGGAGTCAGACTGAACAATATCTCTCAGCATCATCATGGAAGCATCAATACCATCAGACTCTCCTGGATGGATTCCATTATTCACCATCATCCTATTCTTCGCTGATGACTTTATCTGATCTAATTTCGTTTTTCCATCGGCATTGAAGACCACCAAATGCAAGGGATTGCCAGAATCGGTTTTTCCCATTTCAAACAAGCTGATCTCAGAATAAGAATCGGCCAACTCTTGATAATAAGAAATTACATCTGCGTATTCAGGAGTTTCAGTTCCTCCCGATTTCTCAAATTGTGTTATAAAGTCTTTGTCATTAGCACCTTGTTGCTGACAGGCTGCAAAGCCAATCGCAAAACATAATAAAATAAGTCTCTTCATCTTTTATTTATCAACTTTTGAGGGAACTGAATTGGGAACCAAACTAGAAGCATCTCCATCATTTCTCATAATGTCTCGAACGATTGAAGAACTGATAAAGGAGGTTTGAGCACTTGTAAGCAAGAATACTGTTTCGATTCCAGAAAGGTTTCTATTGGTTTGGGCGATGGCTTTTTCAAATTCGAAATCTGCAGGATTTCTTAAACCACGGAGTATGAAATCAGCATTAATTTCTTTGCAATAATCAACGGTAAGACCTTTATAGATCTCTACTTTGATCTTTGACTCACCTTTAAATGCTTTTTGAATGAATTTCACTCTCTCCTCTAAAGAGAACATATATTTTTTCTCTGCATTCACTCCTATCGCTATCACCAATTCGTCAAATAAAGGCAACCCACGTTCTATAACATCAACGTGACCTAAAGTTATAGGATCAAAAGAACCAGGGAAAACTGCTTTTTTCATTATTTAAATGGAATCAAGAATTTAATGAAACAAGAATCAGGACGATTGTTAATCAGACCTGAGTTTAACTATAAAGTTAGAAATCTTCTTCTGAATTAAATTAATTTTCTCTTCAAATTTACAAAATTCTTCCTGTGAAATATATCCTAGAGATTTACTTGCAATCATCTGAGTCTCATATTCAAAAGACGACCCCAAACTAATTTCCAAAAACTGAATAAAATGTTTATTACTTGTTTTGCTTGATCCTTCCGCGATATTTGAAGCAATTGAGATGCAAGATCTGTTTATCTGACTTCTTAATCCGAACTTTTCGATATCTGGAAAACCAGCTGTTAAAGTATAGGTATCCTTAATTAAGCCCATGCTTTCTTGCCAAACATGAAGGTTTTTAAAATTGTGTCTTTTCATAGCTAATTTATTTTTCTTTTTTCGGTGATAATCAGTCCTGATTCCTGACTCTTGACTCAAGAAAGTCTATTCAAGTGATGATTGAATCGCATTTCCAAAAAGATCAGAAAGACTGATTCCTGCTTCACCAGCTTGTTGAGGAAGAATACTTTCTTTGGTCATTCCTGGAACCGTATTCATCTCCAAAAAATAAGGCTCATCATTCACGATGATATACTCTGATCTAGAGAAGCCTTTCATATTTAATACTCGATAGACTTTTTCTGCAACCTCAGCAACTCGGGCCTGCACTTTTTCTGACATTCTTGCCGGAGTGATCTCTTCTGAAGCTCCTTCATACTTGGCTTGATAATCGAAAAAATCATTTTCAGAAACAATCTCTGTCATCGGCAACACCTTAATTTCTCCTTGATATTCAATCACACCCACAGAAACCTCAGTTCCATCTAAGAAAGACTCTATCAAGATCTCTAAATCTTCTTTGTAGGCTTTTTCTAATGCTGATGGTAAATCTTCTTCCTCATAGACTTTTGAAATCCCAAAACTAGAACCTGCTCCATTGGGCTTTACAAAACAAGGGAGTCCAACTTTGGATACGATATCACTCGTTTTTATCTGGTCTCCTCGATTTAAATAGATCGATGTTGCCGTTTTTATGCCGTATTGCCTTACAACACTTAAGGTATCTCGTTTGTTAAAGGTCAAGGCCATTTGATAAAAAGGTGCTGACGTATGCGGAATTCCGAGTAACTCTAAATAAGCTAAAATGACTCCGTTTTCTCCTGGAGCACCATGTATGGCATTGAAAACACAATCGAAGTTTACTTTCACCCCTTCTACATTGGCCGAAAAATCATCCTTGTTAATAGTATATTCCTTCTCATCACTGACCAAAACCCATTTGTTTTTGAGAATATGAACTTTATATGGAGTGTATAGACTTCTATCCAATGATTCAAATACAACTTCACCACTTTTTAAGGAGATCTCTACTTCTGAGGAATAACCTCCCATGATGATTGCAATATTTTTTTGCATTTTTCGATCGGTTTATAGACAAAAGTAAGTTAATTTTCGTTCATAGATTGAAGAATTGAGAGTTCGTGAGAATTCAATTTTTACATTACTTTTGTCACATAATAAAAAAAGGAATATGAGTTTCTTTCGCTTTCTTAGAAGTAGATCATTTTTTATACAGATCGGAATCGCATTAGTGGGCTTGCTTGTTGTCGTTTTTGCTTTGCAATTTTGGCTAGGTATCTCTACCAATCACGATCAAAAAATTGAAGTTCCGGATCTTAATAGAATGTCTTTAACTGAAGTTGAGTCCAAACTAAATGAGTTGAACCTTGATTTCATAGTCATTGATTCTGCGAGTTACAATCCCAAATATCCAAAACAATCTGTTATTGAGCAGTTTCCTGAAGCTGGAGATTTTGTAAAAGAAAAGCGTAAGATCTATCTTACGTTAAATCCTTCGAAATACAGAGATATTACCATCCCCGATATAAATGGTAGAACAAAAAGGCAAGCCATGTCTCAACTTCAGTCAATAGGCTTTGTCATTGGAGAATTTGAATATGTACCGGATATCGGTAAAGATGTGGTGCGAGGACTGAAATCAAATGAAAAAAGACTTAAACCTGGAAACAAACTTCCAAAGAACTCGGTTATAGATCTTGTTCTAGGTGATGGAAAGAGAAAGTAATATTGAATGCCTTGCCTACGGCAGGCAGGTTGAATTCAATAGCATTCATAATTTAAAATTAAGGATTTGAACGAAGGACCTCATGAATTAGAGAACGACGAATTATACGAGCATTATCGTTTTACTGCAAGTGAAGGACAGATACCTTTGCGTGTAGATAAATTCTTGATGAATTTTATTGAAAATGCTACTCGAAATAAGATTCAGCAAGCCGCCAAAGCTGGAAATATTCTAGTGAATGACACGGCTGTTAAATCCAATTACAAAGTAAAACCAGGAGATGTTGTAAGAGTTGTCCTAGCTCACCCTCCTCATGAGAATCTTTTGGTCGCAGAAGATATACCGTTAGACATACTTTATGAGGATGAAGAAGTAATTGTCTTAAACAAACCTGCAGGAATGGTGGTCCATCCGGGTCATGGAAATTACTCGGGAACGCTGGTAAACGGACTCATTCATCACATAGAAAACCTACCAACAAATAGCAACGAACGTCCGGGGCTAGTACATCGAATCGACAAAGACACCAGTGGTCTTTTGGTCGTAGCCAAGACTGAGTTTTCAATGGCTCACTTGTCCAAACAGTTCTTTGATAGAACCACAGAGAGATTGTATTACGCGATTGTTTGGGGTTATATTGAAGAAGATTCAGGGACCATTGAAGGACATATAGGAAGAAGTTTAAAAAATAGACTTCAAATGGATGTATTCCCTGACGGAGAATACGGGAAACCCGCTATTACACATTTTAAAGTGATAGAAAGATTGACCTATGTCACTCTTGTTCAATGTAAGTTAGAAACGGGAAGAACCCATCAGATTAGAGCTCACTTTAAACATATTGGGCATACGCTATTCAATGATGAACGTTACGGAGGTGACGCTATTTTAAAAGGAACGACTTTCACCAAATACAAACAGTTTGTAGACAATTGCTTTAAAACACTGCCGAGACAAGCGCTTCACGCAAAAACACTTGGATTTACCCATCCCAAGACAGGTGAATTCATGCAATTTAACTCTCCTATTCCAGACGATATGGAAGCTTGTTTGGACAAATGGCGCAACTATACCGTCAATTCAAGCCATTAATTTCGAATAGTTTATTAACTTAGGAGGGAAATTGCCCCGCCTTAACAATCAACTTAATCGAAATGCAGTACGGATTTACTGACATTCTCCAATTATTGGGCTCTTTAGGTTTATTCCTCTTTGGAATGAAAGTGATGAGCGATGCCCTTTTGCAATTGGCTGGAAGCAAAATGCGCTCGATACTCGCTTCGATGACCTCTAATCGGTTTTTAGGAATCTTCACTGGTTTTTCCATTACTTCAGTAATTCAGTCTTCGTCAGCCACTACCCTTATGGTGGTCAGCTTTTCTAATGCTGGATTGCTCACCTTAATGGAATCCATAAGTGTGATTATGGGAGCCAATATTGGTACCACGATTACTGCTTGGCTCATCGCTATTTTAGGTTTTAAAGTAAGTATGAGTAGTATTGCCTTACCTCTACTTGGATTTGGCTTTGCCTTTACTTTCGGTAAAAAAACCAAGATTAAAGAAACCGGAAACTTCATTATTGGTTTCGCACTATTGTTCATCGGGTTGCAATTTTTAAAAGAAGCCATGCCAGATCTGAAGAACAATCCAGAGATTTTGGCCTTCTTATCTCAGTATACTGAATACGGCTATCTTTCTTTGTTATTGTTCTTATTAATAGGAACAATTCTTACGGTCATTATACAATCGTCTAGTGCGACTATGGCCTTAACCTTAATCATGTGTGCTCAAGGCTGGATTCCTTTTGAAATGGCCGCTGCCATGGTTCTCGGAGAAAATGTAGGAACAACAATTACGGCCAACCTCGCGGCCATGGTATCTAATTATCAAGCCAAACGAACAGCATTTGCACATTTGATTTTCAATCTACTAGGCGTAATTTGGGTATTGATTTTGTTCTACCCATTCATGAGGTTGGTGAGTTGGTTGAGTATCGAGTTTGGATCTGAATCTCCCTATGTCTCCGCCGCAGCAATTCCTGTTGCCATATCACTTTTCCATACCTGCTTTAATGTGTTAAACACCTTCTTATTGGTTTGGTTTATAAAACCAATTTCAAAAATTGTAGAGAGAGTAATTAAGGCTAAAGAGATACAAGACATCGAAACAGACAAACCAATCTTCCTATCCAAAAGTGCTGCAAAGTATCCAGAGACAGCCATTCATGCCTTGGAGAACGAATCGAAGAACTTATATAAAAATACGGTATTTGAGATTGTGGTTCATGCTCTGAGTCTTCACAGAACAGATATTAAGTCAGAAAAAAGAGCGAAGAAAGTAGTTAAGAAGTCCAAGACAGATCTGAATATTGACGTTAGAAAATTATATCAGATAAAGATTAAAAACATTTATGGTGAGATCATACAATTTGCAACCAATGCGCAAAGTCAGCTTCAGTTAACTGAAGAACAAAACCATCAGATCTCTCAAATAAAGCTTGCCAATCGAAAAATGGTTGAAGTGGTTCGTTGGGTAAAAGAATTAGGGAAGAACGTATCAAAGTACATGGATTCTGATAACGAAAACATTACCAAGATTTATGATAAATACAGAAGAGAGATCGTAAAATTGCTGAGAATCATTTACTTGTTTAGAAAAGAAAGTGATAATGAAGAGCACTACTTAAAACTGCAAGAACTCAAAAAACAAGCCAAGGCTAAAATTCATCAAGACAGTAAAAGTATTGATCGATTGATCAGAAATAAACTCATTACCGTTGATATGGCTTCTTCCTTAGTTAACGATAATGACAACTTTCATTTGATCATTAAAGGCTTGATCCAAATAGCCGAACTATTATATACTACCAATGATTCTCTATTAGAGAACGGTGAAGAAGAAACAAACTCCTCCGAAGCTTAATTGTTCATCGAGAACAATCCGAAAGGACTAAACACAACTCCCAAGGTAAACTGACTTACATTATCAACAAATCTTAAGTTATAATCATCATGACCAAAGATATGCGCTGCTTTAAAGCCCAAATTTACTCTTTCAGGAAAAGGATATAAGGTAAGCGAAGTTTCTGATCTATAATTGGTCACATGATTGTGTGATCCGGAAATAAAGGCAAATTTCTGACTCATTCTAAAAACCATGTCTCGAGGTCCGTACCAAGAGCGACTAAAATCTACACCAAATCTGTGACGACCATATATTTGAATATCATTCTCTGAAAATCCGCCATAGTTCACCAAAAAGAACATGTTTCTATGATACAATGTATAATATAAGGTCATAGAATAAGACTTATTATAGGAATCGTCTTTGATGAAAAAGCGTCGAAAATTGAAAAACAAGGAGGTATAATTCGTCTGATAATGACCATTGGTACGGTTCATCAGTTGGGTAAGGTCTGCACTGGGATCGTTATTGATGGTATTATAAATATTATCACAGTCTCTTGAACCATCAGAATATTCATCAGAGAATGCACATCCAGACTGACCGTTAGAATAGTGCCCCGATTCAAAGCCATAAGCAAGAACATGGTCTTCTGTCTTTGATTGATTTTTGTATTTCCAACCCTTTTGATGCCCCAAAGCAA